>JAVBKL010000044.1:0-2833 GCA_031554055.1 Eubacteriales bacterium
GAGTGCCCCGGCGCACGACTGAAACCATCCCGACTCGGCATCACCATCCATCAGAAAAATATTGATGATTTATGTAAAATGCAAATCCCAGAACTAAAAGATTTTTTAACCAGCCTAACCTTTGACGAAGAACATGTTGAAGTTGCCAAAAGTATCGTAACCGAAATTAGTTCACGCCTACAACTGTTACTGGACATCGGACTTTACTACTTAAACCTCGGCAGACGAAGCGACACCGTTTCGGGTGGCGAAATGCAACGATTAAAGATGTCCACACAAATTAGCTCGGAGCTAATGGGTATGCTTTATGTCATGGACGAGCCTAGCATCGGTTTACATGCGCGTGATTCTAAAAAAGTCATTGACGTTATGAAACGTTTACGCGACATCGGCAACACCGTGATTGTGGTGGAACATGATTTAGAAACCATGAGAAACGCAGACTTTCTAATTGAAATCGGCCCTGGCCCTGGTATTCACGGTGGCGAAATAGTTGCGACAGGCGATTTCGATCATTTTTCGCGTTCAAAAGAATCCATCACCGCGCAGTATCTCTCCCAAGTGAAAAACATCGCGCTACCAAAAACCAGACGGCACCCCAGTGAACAAGTCATCACCATTCAAGGCGCAAGAGAAAATAATTTAAAAAATGTAACCATCGATATTCCGCTTGGTGTTTTCACTGTGGTGACAGGCGTGTCTGGCTCTGGCAAAAGTACGCTGATTAACGATACGCTGTATAAACAAATGGAGATACTCAAAAAATCAGCTAGAATCACCGCGGGCGAACATGACTTTTTGTTTGGCTACGACTTAATCAACAGCGTCATCGACATCGATCAATCACCAATCGGCAGAGGTAACAAATCAAACCCAGCGACTTACGTTGGCATTTACGACCGCATCAGAAATCTGTTCGCCTCCACCCCAGACGCGATTCACAAGGGCTATGTGCCGTTAGATTTCAGCCTAACCCATGCCAACGGAACGCGTTGCGAACATTGTACAGGCGATGGTATTATTGTCACGAATTTGCAGTTCATGGCAGACATCGAGTCAACTTGCCCTGTTTGTAAAGGGCTACGGTTTTCGCAAGAAGGCGTTGAAATTAAATACAACGGCAAAGACATCGCCGAAGTGCTAGACATGACCGCCTTTGAAGCACTTGAATTTTTTAAGGAAGATAAATATTTGAAACATAAACTAGGCATCATGAACGAACTTGGCTTGGGTTACTTAAAACTAGGGCAACGCTCCTCTACTCTTTCTGGCGGCGAAGCACAGCGTGTGAAACTTGCCTATGAACTAGCGAAAATCAAACGCGGCAGTCATAACCTTTACATTCTGGACGAGCCAACCACTGGGCTTCATATGTGGGATATTCAACGATTGCTGGATTGTTTGAATAAAATTGTGGATAGCGGTCATAGCGTTTTGGTTATTGACCATAACTTGGATGTCATTAAATGTGCCGACTATGTGATTGACATGGGACCAGAAGGCGGCAAAGAAGGCGGCTTTGTGATCGCAAAAGGAACGCCCGAGGAAGTGGCAGAAGTCAAAGAATCTTACACAGGGCAGTTTTTGAAAACTGTGTTATAATCAATTTTGTTGTTGCCCGAAATAAAAATTTTTAGCCAACAAATGAATTGCAAAATAATTTAATAATAAGAGATAATCAAAGCAAAGAGGAGCAAATCGAAAAGATTTGCTCCTCTTTCTGATTTTATTAGCACTCGCAATACTTGATGGCTAACAATTTTTGTTGTAAAATTCACTTGTAAACAATTTAAAACAATTCCATCGGTCAAACGAAACGTTTTTCACCTTCCATATGTTTTCGTTGCCCGATTAAAAATAAACTGAACTGGATAAAATAAGCAGACGAGGAGGAATTACTATGTTATGTGAAAACTGTCATCAAAACCCTGTTGCGGTTCATATGCAGCAAATTATCAATGGCGAAAAAACAGAACTGCATCTTTGTCAAGAATGTGCATCGCAAATCGAAATGCCTATTTCATTTGATAATTTTTTTCAAGGCTTTATGGACGCTTTTTTTGTACCCGTTTCCAAAGACACGCAAGAAAAAAGTAAAGCTCAAGCGATCCGTTGTCAATGTGGCATTTCTTTTAGCGATTTCAAAAAAACTGGTCGCCTTGGCTGTAGCGCTTGCTATGACACCTTTCGAACCGAGCTTTCCGCCATTTTAAAAAATATGCAAGGAAGTAACATGCATCAAGGCAAATTCCCACAGAAATCTGGTCAAACGCTGCTACACAAACGTAAAATAGAGCAACTTCGTGCCGACTTGGCGAAAGCGATTGAAAAAGAAGAATATGAAGATGCAGCAAAATTTAGAGATGAAATTCGTGAAATGGAACAACAAACTATGTAGGAGGGTAGCAACAGTTAAGAAATACTTATAAAAGTTTAAAAAACCATTATGATAATTAGAGTATAAGATTTGTAACCCAACCAGAAGAGCGGGAACTTGTAGAGGATTTAGTTCGAATTGTAACGATTCATAGTTGTAATTGAAAAAGCAAAAGAACCCGCAAACCCAAAGAGAAGATAAGGGGGGTACTTGAAAATGATCGTGGGGCTTAGGGTTAGATTGGAGCCTAACAATAAGCAAAACACCAAGCTTTGGCAAAGTGCAGGAACCGCACGGTTTGCTTATAACTGGGCTTTAGGAAAGCAAGAAGAGAATTACAAAAACGGCGGTAAATTTATAAGCGAACAAGACTTACGCAAGGAGCTTACAAAGCTAAAGGGAACGGACGAATATAGTTGGTTATACAACTATAGCAACAATATTACAAAACAGGCG
>JAVBKL010000113.1:0-16732 GCA_031554055.1 Eubacteriales bacterium
TTTTGTTGAGCGAGGGGTCATAAATCATATACACTTCATCAGTGAACTCATGCAGGGTTTTAAACTGAAAATCCCTGGTACGTTGTTCAAGCTCTCTTTGTCTAACCGAAATAAACAAAAATATAGAAATGAAAGCGATTAAGCACGAAGCCAAAAGAGTGGAACCGGACGTTCTTGCTGCTGTTACTTCAGATTCATGAGAAAGGCGTGCCACAGTGTTTGATATAAAGCTAAACATCGAATCAATTTCGCTGTTTGCTTTGTCCCGCAACGGTATTAAGTCGGTGTTCACATAGGCTCTTATCTCCTCGCTTGAATATTCGTGTAACTGCCTAAGAAGCTCTCTTTCAGAAGTGTGTAATGTTTGAAGTGTCGAGTGTAGTTCATTTGCTTGGGCGGTGGGGCCAAGATACCGATCAAGTACTACTTGTGCGTCAATTAAAAGACTTCGATTAAAATGGTCGATGGAAGTATCGGCAAGTTTGGCGTTGTCATCATTTAGGGCAAACGCTAATCTCTCCACACTCGAAATGCTGTTTTCCATGCTGTTTCTTATTTTGTTTAATGAGTACGAAACAGCAAACGGGTGTTCCGTGAGAGTTTGAATATTCTTATTCATAGAAATTGTGTTGACACTGGTCATAACTAAAAAGCCAATCGCAATGATAGAAATGACAATTGTAACGATGAGCATTAGTTTGCTTTGATTTATTTTTTTCATAAGACCTCCGAAAGCTATAAAGCTACTATCTCTAATAATTCGAAAAAACTTGGTAAAAGAGATATAGTAAAGTACATAAAGTGTATTTCAATATCACAATCAAAACATTATGTAATAAAAAGAGGTAAAAGTCAATAGAAACGGCACTATCGTAAACAATTCTATTTTCCAAAAGTGAAACATAGAATAGAAAAAAACGGTGGTTATTATGGACAATGATTTTGAAAAAATCATGCAGATGATGGAGCTTTTTAACCTGTTTAAGACAGAAGAGCCAACTCAAAATAAAAGTGAAAATTTAAATCACGAAAGCAAGGATTTCTTTGACAGCCAAATACATTCGCCAAGTATCATGACAATAAAAGCTGCCATTCCGTTCCTTGACTACCATCAACAGAGAAACATCGGTATCATGATCAAAGTAATAGAAATCCAAAAGCTAATAGAAATCTACAGTTCGCAAATGGTCACACAAAACAAGAGAAACGGTGAGTGGCGAAGAGAAATGCTCCAATCCATCAGGCCGCACATTGATGAAAATAAAAGATACATGCTAGATGTGCTCATAAAATATATGGATATTAAAGCCATTATGCAGGCGGGAGGGCTAGTGAGATGAATATAGATATGAACGAAGTTTTCAAACGACCAGCGTTTGTCAATTTAAGTGACGAACAAAAAATTGCATTCAAGGGTTTAATCGAGCAACTTAATGGAAAGAGTGTTTCTGAAAGTATGCCAATCATCATGGGGTTTATGGCGAGTTTGCCAAAGGGCAAAACACTTAGCAAAGAAGAACAAGAAGCCATGAGAGAAGCTGCCATCTTAAGCTTACCAGAAGCTGACCGTGTAAAATTTAAGTCGATGTTAAAATTTGCTGGATTTGATAAATAAAAATTAAATCAAAAAATAGGAAGAAACTGATGGAAGCTGCAGATGTGAGCTTCCGTTTTTTATGTTTTTTTATAAAATAGCTAGCAAAAACTTGTAATGATTTGTAGAAGTTGGTATAATATCATAAAATGAAAGGGGCAGAACATAATGCAGAAACAAATAAAGGTTATGAGTATTTTTGGTACAAGACCAGAAGCGACCAAAATGGCTCCCGTGATAAAAGAACTTGAGAAACACGAAAACATAAAATCAATCGTTTGCGTAACAGCACAGCACAGAGAAATGCTCGACCAAGTGCTTGAGATTTTTAATATTAAACCAGACTATGATTTAAATATTATGCAACAAGGCCAAAGCTTATCAGATATTTTGATGCGAGCGTTAAAAGGTCTTGAAGAAGTGATGCAAAAAGAAAAACCAGACATTGTTCTGGTTCACGGGGATACCTCCACGACGTTTGCAGGCTCACTTGCCGCCTATTATCAAAAAATTAAAGTCGGTCATGTAGAAGCGGGGCTTCGCACGTATGACAAGTACCAACCTTTTCCAGAAGAGATGAACAGAAAGCTCACAGGCTCGATTGCCGATCTTCATTTTTCACCAACAGAACTTGCAATGGAAAATTTGTTAAAAGAAAACATTTATCTCGAATCGATTTTTGTAACAGGCAACACGGCTGTTGATTGTCTTTCTACAACAATCAGCGAAGACTATAAGTTTACACTTGATTTGTTAAACACCATTGACTATAAAAATAATCGTGTCATAACAATGACCGCACACCGCCGAGAGAATTTGGGTCAACCACTCCAGAATATTTTAAAAGCGGTTAAGCGGATTGTCGATGAAAATGCAGATGTGGTTGTCGTGTATGCCGTGCATTTTAATCCTGCGGTGCAAGAAGCGGCAAGAAGTATTTTGGGCGGGCATGACAGGATTCATTTGACAGACCCGATTGATATGAATGATATGCACAACTTGATGAAACGTTCCTATCTGATCATGTCAGACTCTGGCGGTATTCAGGAGGAAGCACCCTCGCTCAACAAGCCTGTTATCGTATTAAGAAACGTAACAGAACGTCCAGAAGGACTGAAAGCCGGAACATTAAAACTTGCGGGTGTAAATGAAGAGGATATTTATAATATAACAACAGAACTTCTCACTAATAAAGAAGAATATCAAAAAATGGCAGATGCAAAAAATCCTTTTGGGGATGGTCACGCTGCCAAGCGAATTGTAGAAGCAATACAATATCATTTTGGTTTTGTAACAAAACGCCCAGAAAATTATAAAATTTAACCATTTACTGTTAAACTTTGATATTAAATTGACGATAAACTCTAGTAGTAGTACGTGGAACGGATGATGGTTCATGAAAGAAAAGAATAAACGTGAAATAACTTCCGCACTTACGATGGTGACGCAGATTGGGCTTAACATGGTCTTTATCATAGGCATTTGTGTTTTTATCGGGAGGTTTATTGATTCAAAGCTCGGCACCACTCCACTTTTTTTATTTGTGTTCATCATACTCGGAATGATTACGGCTTTTTACAATATGTATCAGACTGCCATGTCGGCATTTAAGACGTCTGATATGAAAAAAGATGCCGATAATTATAAAAAAGCAATAGACAATCACAAGAATATCCATGATGAGCATTACGATTCAAAAGACAAACCTGAAAATGGTGATAAAGATGCTTAAGTTAACAGACACCGGACGGAACCTCGTAAAATTCATGACTCTCTTTGCTTTTATCTTTCTTGCAAGTGGTGTCTTTGTATGTTTGTTTGTAACACATGATAAAAACGCCGTCATACCCTACATTTCGGGTGTGTTGGTTGGTTTTATATTTGCTGTATTAAAGATTGCTTTAATGGAACGTGTCATGAACAAGGGGCTTGTTATGGAACCCATGAAGTCTAGGGCGTATGTAATGCTTCACTTTGTTTTACGTTTCACTCTAACAGGAGCTGTATTTGCAGTTGCTGCAACCAATCCGCACTTATCGTTTGTCGGTGCAACACTTGGGTTAATTACCATGCAGCCGGCGGCCTATGTTGTTGGGTTTTTAGGGAGAAAGAAAATTTCTTAATCAGCGGTTTTATGACTCAATTACTCTTGTAGGAAAGGAGTGATATATATATGGAACATACTGGAATTAGCTTTGACAACAGAGTGATTTGGAAACTTAGCGAAAATGTATGGATAACCGAAACCATCTACAATACGTGGTGGATCATGGCTCTTCTTACAGTTTTTGCGATTTATACAGGTTACAGAATCAAAAGATTTACGGACGTACCAAATTCGACTTTCCAAAATATAATCGAGTTTATCGTTGACACTTTTGATAATTTTGTTAAAACAACATTGGGTAAAGAGTATGCTTATCTAGGAAACTGGTTCTTTGGTGTATTTGTTTTTATTTTTTGCAGCAACTACTCAGAGCTGTTTGGCGTAAGACCGCCAACAACAGACCTTGCAACAACCGTTGCTTTGGCACTGGTTACTTTTGTTCTGATTCATGGTATGGGCATCTGGAAAAGCCGTAGCCATTACTTTAAGGAATACTTTACGCCAATGCCTGTGTTTTTTCCAATACACCTTATCGAAGCAGTAGCGATACCAATTTCGTTAAGCTTCCGTCTTTTTGGTAATATTCTAGGCGGATTCATAATACTTGGTATGATTTACCATTTGTTCCCGTGGTACTTATTAATAGTGACGCCAGCACCGCTTCATTTTTTCTTAGACGTATTCGTCGGTGCGTTGCAAGCATTCATATTTACTATTTTAAGTATGACATTCATTAAGGTGAGACTTCCTCAACATTAAAAGCACAAGGATTAAAATTCAATTTTGTCTTTATCAAAAAAACATATATCTATCTTAAGGGAGGATTTAACAATGGGAGAATTTAATACGGAATTTGTTTTAGGTATGTCGGCAATTGGTGCAGGACTTGCAGTTTGTGCTGGTATTGGTACAGGAGCCGGAATCGGTTATGCAGCTGGTAAAGGTGCAGAGGCAGTTGGTCGTCAACCAGAGGCACAAGGATCTATTTTAAGTACAATGCTTATCGGTGCTGCGGTATCAGAGACAGCAGCAATCTATGGTCTTGTCGTTGCTATGATTTTGTTATTTGCAAACCCTCTTGTAAAATAATAACTAACATGACTCTAAACTTTGAAAGGAGGGTGCTTCTTTGGATAGAATACTAGGTTTCTTTGACCCACCGATGTTGGTTCACATTGGAATGATGCTTCTTAACACGGGTGTTTTGTGTTTCGTGCTTGCTTATTTTCTATATATTCCTGCCAAAAATTTCTTAAGGAAGCGTGCAGAACGCATTCAGTCACAGCTTGAAACAGCTGAAAATGATTATAGAACAGCAGACGAGTTAAAAGCTAAGTACGAAAATATGATTAAAGGCATTGATAACGAGCGTGTAGAAATCCTTGAGACAGCTCGCAAACATGCTCAGTTGCAAGAACAACAAATCATTGCAAAAGCTAAAGAAGAAGCAGAAATTATTAAAAATCGTGCGATGCAAGATATTAAGCTTGAGCAAGATAAAGCGAGAGATGATGTCAAAAAGCAAATGGTCGAAATTTCTGCAATCATGGCAGCAAAATACATTTCTACGTCAATTGACAATAAGACTCAAAACCAATTGCTCGATTCAGCAATTAAGGAATTGGGGGATGTGCAATGGCTCAATTAGTCGGCAGAAGATACGCCGATGCTTTGTTTAATCTCGCAAAAGAAACAAACAGCATCGACACATACCTCGAACAAGTGAAATGCGTGCAAGAAGTTCTTGCAAAAACCGAACTCGATAAAATTTTTACAAACCCTAGAATGCTTGCGGAAGAAAAGCTACACATCATGGAAAATAGCTTTAATGACGCTCTGGACAAAAATATTTTAGGTTTGTTTGCACTCGTGTTTAGAAAAAACCGTGATGCAGATATAAACGATATACTTGAGGCTTTTGTCTCAAAAGTTGAAGAATTTAAGGGGCTATCCACAGCACATGTAAAATCGGCCGTAGAACTTACCCCCGAACAAATTAAGTCAATTGAAGAAAAACTTACAAATAAACTTAAAAAGCAAGTGACGGTTGTTGCCGAAGTTGACCAAACTTTAATTGGTGGGCTTTGGATTAAGGTTGACGGTTATGTTGTGGACAGTACGATTAAAAATCATATTGAAGCAATAAGAACTCTGCTTTTAGATTTAAAGCTTGCATAGCAAAGGAGTGTTTACACGTAATGAATCTCAGACCGGAAGAAATTAGTGCTGTTATAAAAGAACAGATTAAAGGTTATTCTTCTAAACTCGAAGTATCCGAAGTTGGTACAGTTATACAGGTTGGAGATGGTATTGCTCGTGTATTTGGTCTAGAAAATGCCATGAGTGGTGAACTTTTAGAGTTCCAAAATGGCGTTGTTGGTATGGCTCTTAACTTGGAAGAAGACAATATAGGTGTTGTTCTTTTAGGTTCGGACCAAGGCATCAAAGAAGGCGATTCTGTTAAACTTACAAGAAAAGTTGCGGAAGTACCTGTTGGTGATGCATTAATCGGTAGAGTTGTCAATGCACTCGGACAACCGATTGACCAAAAAGGTCCAATCAATACATCTGCGTCCAGACCAATTGAGAGAGTGGCACATGGCGTTATTGCTCGTCAAGAAGTTAATGTTCCATTGCAAACCGGTATCAAAGCGATTGACGCCATGGTGCCAATCGGACGTGGCCAACGTGAGCTTATCATTGGTGACCGTCAAACAGGAAAAACAACGCTTTGCGTGGATACAATCATCAACCAAAAAGGTAAAGATTGTCTTTGCGTGTATGTTGCAATCGGACAGAAAGCGTCCACGATTGCTCGTATTGTTAGAACATTTGAAGCTGCTGGTGCTATGGACTACACAACAGTTGTTGCAGCGACAGCATCAGATAGTGCTCCACTTCAATATATTGCACCATACTGTGGTGTGGCTATTGCAGAAGAATGGATGGAAAAAGGCAAAGACGTGCTAATTGTTTATGATGATTTATCAAAACATGCCGTGGCTTACCGTGCTCTTTCTCTATTGCTTCGTCGTCCGCCAGGACGTGAGGCGTATCCAGGCGACGTTTTCTACTTGCACTCAAGACTTCTTGAGCGTGCTGCTCGTGTTACAAAAGAATACGGCGGCGGCTCGATTACGGCTTTGCCAATCATCGAGACACAAGGTGGCGACGTTTCCGCTTATATTCCTACCAATGTTATTTCCATCACAGATGGTCAAATTTATCTTGAGTCCGAATTATTTAACTCGGGTATTCGCCCAGCGATTAATGCTGGTCTTTCGGTTTCCCGTGTTGGTGGTTCTGCTCAAATCAAAGCCATGAGAAAAATTGCAGGCCCTATCCGTGTTGAGCTTGCTCAGTATAGAGAGCTTCAATCTTTTGCACAGTTTGGTTCTGACCTTGATAAAGAAACGCTTGAGCGTTTACGTCAAGGCGAGCGTATCGTTGAAATTTTAAAACAAGCTCAATACTCTCCTCTTGCTGTTGAACACGAAGTTTTGATTCTCTTTGCTGTTACTAACAAATATTTAACTGACGTTAAAGTGGAGCGAGTAGCAGAATTTGAGAAAGAGTTCTTAGGCTACATGGATGCGTCTTATAGCAGCATTGTAGAAGAAATTCGCACAACAAAAGTAGTAAGTGACGCCTTAGAAGCAAAACTCCGCAGTGCTATTGATAGATTTAAACAAGAACATAAGTTTGATTAATCCAATAGTGAGAGAGGTGGAGAAGCATGGCGTCAACTCGTGCGATAAAGGGTAAAATCAAAAGTGTTAAAAGCACGCAGCAAATAACAAAAGCCATGAACTTGGTGGCAGCCTCAAAGCTTCAACGTGCTAAAACTCTGCTTACCGCAACACGTCCTTATGCAAACGAAGTGAAAGCAACAATCAGAAAAGTGGTTACAAGCAGCAAAGGAATTTCTCACCCTCTGATGGAAGAACGTCCGATTGGTAAAGTTTTAATCATCGTTTTAACAGGGGATCGTGGGCTTTGCGGCGGTTTTAATGTCAATGTTTGTAAACAAGCGGCTGAGCTTATGAAAAAACATAAGAACACCGAGTATTCCTTGATTGTTGTAGGAACAAAAGGCAGAGATTATTTTGTAAGACGAAATATTAAAATTAGAGATGTGTTTTCGGGTATCTCCGAAAAGCCGTTCTATGATGACGCCGCAATCATCGGTAAAATGGCAATCGAAGCGTTTATGGAAAAGGGCGTTGACGAGGTTTATATTGTGTATTCCGAGTTTAAGTCAACGATTACTCATGAGCCAACAACCCTTCGCTTGTTGCCAGTTGAACCATTAGGTTTTGACGAAGAACCAATAAAAGGTGCTCATAGCATGTGCGATTACGAGCCAAGCCCTGAAGCCGTTCTTGAATACATTATTCCGAAATTTGTTAACACGGCAATTTACGGTGCTCTTGTTGAGTCGGGTGCTTGCGAGCAAGGGGCAAGAATGACAAGCATGGATCAAGCAACCGAGAACGCACAACAAATGATAGAAAGCTACACTTTACAATTCAACCGTGCCCGTCAAGGTGCAATCACACAAGAGATTACAGAAATTATCAGTGGTGCAAACGCCTTAGAATAGGTTATAAGGAGTGAAATATTTTGGCATCAGAAAATAAAGGCAAGGTAATTCAAATAATTGGTGCGGTACTTGACGTTAAGTTTACAAATGGACATATGCCGCAGTTATATAATGCAATTAAAGTTCAAATGAAAGACCGCACCTTGGTTGCAGAAGTTGCACAGCATCTTGGCGATGACGTTGTTAGATGTATTGCGATGTCAACAACAGACGGTCTTGTTCGTGGAACAGAAGCAATCGACACAGGAGCACCGATTTCTGTGCCTGTTGGTGAAAATACTTTGGGACGTCTCTTTAACGTTTTGGGTGAGCCGATTGACAACAAAGAAGCTCCAGAAACAGCAGAGAGATGGTCAATCCATAGAGAAGCACCAAGCTTTGCAGATCAAGCTTCCGCAACAGAAATGCTTGAGACAGGTATCAAATCCGTTGACCTTCTTTGCCCTTATTCAAAGGGTGGTAAAATTGGTCTCTTCGGTGGTGCAGGCGTTGGTAAAACAGTTCTTATCATGGAACTTATCAGAAATATAGCAACAGAGCACGGCGGTTACTCCGTATTTGCAGGTGTTGGCGAGAGAACTCGTGAAGGTAACGACCTCTACCACGAAATGCACGAGTCAGGCGTTATTGCTAAAACAGCTCTCGTGTTCGGTCAAATGAACGAGCCTCCAGGAGCGAGAATGCGTATTGCATTAACTGGCCTTACGATTGCGGAATATTTCCGTGATGTGGCTGGTCAAGACGTTCTTTTGTTCGTTGATAATATTTTCCGTTTCGTTCAAGCTGGTTCGGAGGTTTCCGCACTTCTTGGTCGTATGCCGAGTGCCGTTGGTTATCAACCAACCCTTGCAACAGAGCTTGGTACTTTGCAAGAACGTATTACTTCAACTAAAAAAGGTTCGATTACATCGGTTCAAGCAATTTATGTTCCTGCGGATGACTTAACTGACCCCGCTCCGGCAACTACATTTGCCCATCTTGATGCGACAACTGTTCTTTCTCGTAAAATTGTTGAGCTTGGTATTTATCCAGCGGTTGACCCTCTTGAGTCAAGTTCTCGTATTCTTGACCCACAAGTTGTTGGCGAGACGCATTACCAAGTTGCTCGTGATGTACAAAGTATTCTTCAAAGATATAAAGAACTTCAAGATATTATTGCCATCCTCGGCATGGATGAACTTTCTGAAAACGATAAACTTATTGTTAACCGTGCCAGAAAAGTACAACGTTTCTTGTCACAGCCTTTCTTTGTTGGCGAGAAGTTTACGTCAATCCCAGGAAAATACGTGTCTGTTGCTGAAACAGTTCGTGGCTTTAAAGAAATTATTGAAGGCAAGCACGATACAATCCCAGAGGGTTATTTCCTAAATGCTGGAACAATTGACGAAGTTGTTGCAAGAGCAAATAAATAGGGGTGAGCATATTGAGCAAAAAGTTACGCTTGCATATCATTACTCCAGACAAAAATATGTTTGACGATGAAGTCGATTCGGTTATCATGCGTGGAGTTGACGGCGATTTTGGAATCTTAGCCGGACACACGCCGTTTGCAACGGTACTCGGGTATGGGAAAATGCGAATTGTCAATGAAGGTCGTGAACGTGAGGCTTCTATGCTCGGCGGTTTCGTTGAAGTTCACAATGACATCATCACCGTTTTGTCCGATGCGGCAGAGTGGTCTGACGAAATCGACGTGAAACGTGCAGAGGCAGCGTTGCAAAGAGCCGAGCGTGATTTGAAAAACGCAAAGAGTACCCTTGAGGTAAATCGTGCCGCACTTCAACTTCGCCGTGCTCATGTCAGAATTGACGTAAGTTCATATTCAATGGCAAAACATAAATAATTACAAATAAATACAACACCCACTTTCGAACGAGCAGCTCATTCGAAAGTGGGTGTTGTAGAATTGTGAAATAAAATGGAGGGTTGACATGAAATTTTTAAATGTTGAATTGGAAATCAAAAATATACCAAAGCTTGATCCGGAATTTATCCCAATTGGCAGTTTTTTTAATGCATTTGCCAAAACAGCAAACAAGCCGATTGCTATTGAGGTGCATAGAAACAATGGGCTTGTCTCGGTTTATGATACAAATATTCATGGCACAGAAAACATGAAAGACGCCGACGAATTTTATGTGGACAGATTAATTAAAACTTTGTTATGGTTAAAGGGTGGCGTAGAAATTGTAATTTGCGGCGATAAAAAAATATTTGAATATGTAGAACACACGTATGCCTCTAACGGAAAAAGAGCGTTTGATTCTGAATTTATGTCAAGGGTATACGAACGTGAGTTTGTTGTAAGGTATGCAGAACTTAGCGAAAAGGTAAAAGAAAACGAAGCACCAGAAAAAATTGGCGGACAATGGGACGGTTGCAGAATTGGGTTTGATGCGGGCGGCAGTGATCGCAAAGTTTCGGCTGTTATTGACGGCGAAGCAGTTTATAGCGAAGAAGTTGTGTGGTTCCCCAAAACAAATTCTGATCCAGACTATCACTTTAACGGAATTGTTGAGGCGTTTAAATCGGCGGCTTCAAAAATGCCAAGAGTTGATGCAATCGGTATTAGCTCCGCAGGTATTTATATTGATAACCGCACAATGGTTGCGTCACTGTTTATCAAAGTTCCCAAGGACGACTTTAATGCAAAAGTGAAAGATATTTACTTGCGTGCGGCAAAAGAAATCGGTGACGTACCTGTGATCGTTGCAAACGACGGAGATGTTACGGCACTTGCCGGTGCCATGGACTTGAAAGAAAATAATATTTTGGGTATCGCCATGGGTACGTCGCAAGCTGTTGGTTTTGTTGACGCAAACGGAAACATCACGGGCTGGCTAAACGAACTTGCGTTTGCACCTGTTGACTGCAGCCCAAACGCAATGGTAGATGAATGGTCTGGCGATATTGGCTGTGGAGTAAAATATTTCTCGCAAGATTCTGTGATTAAGCTTGCAAAAAAAGCAGGCATTGAACTAGATGAAGAATTTTCACCGGCAGAAAAATTAAGTGTCGTGCAAAAGCTTTTATGGGATGGCGATGCACGTGCGCAAGAAATTTATGAGTCAATCGGTGTGTATTTGGGACATTCGATTAATTTGTACTACCAATTTTATGGAATGGGCAATCTCTTGTTGCTCGGCAGAGTGATGTCTGGCAAAGGCGGTATGATTATTCTTGATACAGCAAACAAAGTTTTATCGGAGGAATATCATGAGCTTAGCCAAAAAGTGAAATTGAATTTACCTGATGAGAAGAGCCGAAGAGTGGGACAGTCAGTGGCGGCGGCAAGTTTGCCAAAATTGTAAGATAAATAATGGGGGGACTACTGAAATGGAAAAGAAAGCAATTGGTATTTTAACAAGCGGTGGGGATTGCGGCGGATTAAATGCTGTTGTAAAATCTGCTGCAAAAATGGCAATCACAATGGGTTATAGACCCTATGCAATTTTAAATGGGTATGCAGGACTTTATAATTTAATTGACCACAATAATGTACTTGAGTTGACAGAGGAACTACTCGAAACAGTGGATATTTTAAGAGCAGGCTCAAGAATCGGCAACTCTCGTGTTAAAATTTCGGCTATATCAAACGCAACAAAGTACGAGAGAATCAAACAAGGGCTTGAGAAATTTAAGATTCACGCACTCGTAATTGCTGGCGGCGACGACACAGGAAGCGTTACTGTTGACCTCAATAAAAACGGAATCGCTTGCATTCATGTGCCAAAGACAATGGATCTTGATTTACAAACGTATTCTGTTGGCGGTGACTCAAGTATCAATCGTTCGGCAGAAATTATTCACTCCGTAAAAACTTCAGCCATGAGCCACAACAGGGCGATGGTTGTTGAAGTGTTTGGCAGATATGCAGGACACGTTGCCATGAGAGCGGGTCTTGCAGCAGAAGCGGATTGTATTTTGATCCCAGAAATCCCTGTTGACTTTGACGTGGTTTTCGAACATATGCGTGAAAGAATGTTGAAAAGACTTGAGAACAGTGCACTAGGTGAAACGCACTACACAATTGTTGCGGCGGAAGGATTACGTTTTGACGGCGAACTTTTAAGCGACGGCTCAATGGAAACAGACGCATTCGGTCATGTGAAAATGGCTGGCATCGGCAAAGCGATTCGCAAAATTCTTGCAAAAAAAGTGAAAGCAGACGATGTGATTAAAGAGGCTTACCGCAAAAAAGGAATTTTTGTTGAGGGCATGAACGAAGGGCCAGAAGTCCGTGAAGTTATTCCAAGTTACTTAACTCGCTCGGGAGAAGTTTCTGCGTGGGACGCTTGCTACGGTTGGGACATGGGTGCTGCTGCCATGGTTTTGATTGATCAAGGAATCACTGGTGTGACGGTGACTGGTTTTGAACAGGGTCATGTTGCCTATGTTAAGACAGAAAAAGCAATTGTTCAAAGGTTCGTTGACGAAGAACTCGTTAAGCTTTATGAAAAACTTGGCGTTTGCTTTGGAAGAAGACCTGTTGATACAAAAATTGATAGTCACGAAGTGAAAGATCCAAACTGGAACTATATTTGATCACAAAAACCTCCATCTCATTGTTTTTGAGTTGGAGGTTTTTGCAAAGAAAAGTGGCTACTACTTGCATAAAACAATCCTTTCATATATAATTGAAAAAAGCAATGGCATAAAATATTGGGGGACGGGTTGTGGGCTACTTTAGACAGTATAATAAACTTTTTGTTGATGTTTTAGAAAAACTAAGCAACACTTCTAATGAGACAAACACAAGTTCACAATTGGACTCTGTCCTTGAAGAAATTTGCGAAGTATTCACAGCCAAGCTTGTTTTTGTGTATGAAAAAAACAACCATGGTGGATTATCCTTGTTATCCCAATTTAAAACAGGCGATTGTGGCGTTACGCTTAAAGAACATGTTCAGTCGACTAAGGAAATCGAGTTGTTATTCGCATACACGATATGTATGCCTTCTTTTGATGTGGACGAAAATATTGTATCTTACATGGGACTTGGCTCTGAAAATTCTTTTTCAGATGAAATTATACAAGATATAAACTCGATCTTTATAACAATTGGCAATTATTTAAAGATAGATACGTTGCAGACGAGACTTAATTTTCATATGCGTTCGCTTGAAGACACGCTCGATAATTCTCCTGTGGATATTTATGTGGCGGATTACAAAACAAATAAAATTTTATATGCGAATAAATCTATTAAGGAGCATTATTTTGATAAGCAAGGGGTTGTCGGCAAAAAATGCTGGGAGCTTTTTTATGACGAGGAAAAATCCGAGTGTGACGACTGTCCCAAAAAAAATCTGGTCGATGAATCTGGTGTGCCTACTGGCAGCTATGATTATGAATTTGAACGTCCGATTGACAACGAGTGGCTGCAAGTGAGTCATTCTGCGTTTAACTGGGTGGACGGCAGACTTGCCCATATTGTTACTGCGGCAAACATTACCGAACAGAAAAAAAACCAGAGCATAATAGAACACATGGCTTTTTATGATTCACTCACAAATATCCCCAATCGCCGAAAATTTGAAGTGGACTTTAAAACTGCGATAGAAAGAACCATCGAGAGCAAAACAGAAGGCTACATATTGTTTTTAGATTTGGATCATTTTAAGCAAATAAACGATATTTTTGGGCACGAAGCAGGGGATCACTTGCTTTTGCAGGCGTCACAATATATTAACACGCACACAGAGTTTGGCGGCCATATTTATCGCTATGGCGGCGATGAATTTATTTTGTTTTTTGAGCAAACAGATCGTGAGTATGTGTCAAATGTGGCGAACACAATTGTTAGCAAATTTGGCGAGGCTTGGCATATTGGGGCAAACGAAATTTTTTGCACGGCAAGCATCGGTATCGCTTGTTTTCCACATGACGGCATTTTATTTGATGATTTATTGCAGTCAGCGGATAAAGCTATGTATAATGCAAAATTACTTGGAAAAAACACAGTCGCTTTCCACAGGCCGTTCCATGAGCCGAAAAATATGGAACTTGACAAGCAATATGCAATCAGGCGTGCCGTTCTTGATAACTTTAGACATTTTCAAGTGTATGCACACCCGATTATTGATGCAAAAACAAATGCCTGTATTGGGGCAGAAGCACTTGTGCGTTGGCATTCTGTTGAATATGGTGTGCTAAGGCCGAAATCATTTATCCCGATATGTGAGCAGTTGGGGCTTCTTTCTCAACTTGACCAATGGGTTTTAAAACAATCGTTGTTGAAATCGAAAGAATTTCTAGCACACAACCCTGATTTTTTTGTTAGTATCAATGTTTCTCGTATTTATATGCAAGAAGTGGGCTATGCGGATATGGTTCTTGAAAACTTAAAAATTTCTGGCTGTAATCCAAACCAGATTATGATTGAAATAACAGAAACCCTAGCCGATAAAAATGAAAAAGCGATCAATACCTCAATAAAAAAATTGAGAGAAAACGGCATTAAGGTTGCGGTGGATGGTTTTGGAATGGGACATTTATCGCTTAAAATGTTGACCGATAGCGAGTATGACTTGGTAAAAATTGATAGGTCGTTTATCATGAAATGTTTAGAAACAGATTTTGACAGAACCTTTGCCAATGCAATTGTTGCATTAGCTCATTCGGCAAACAGGGCTGTTTGTGCCGAAGGCGTTTGGAACGAGGAAATTAAAACGTTCTTGAGTGAAAACGATTACGATTATTTGCAAGGCACTTATTTTGCAAAGCCTGTTCCTATTTCAGAATTTTATGAAAATCTTGAGGTGGAAAAATGATAGTAGCAGTAGAGGGAATTGACGGTTCGGGTAAAAGCCTGCACTTTGACATTCTCGAAAAATATTTAAACGAACAGGGCAGAGCAAGCATACAAATAAGTTTTCCTAGGTATGAAACGTTTGTGGGTCGAGAAATTGGACAAATGCTATCAGGAAAAACCGAAGTGCGAGCTGACCTTGTTGATGCAAGATCAATGGCGTTGTGGTATGCGGTTGACAGATACAATTGTTTTAGAAATAACGACTTCTCGGGGTATGACTATGTTCTTTTTAATCGGTACACACTGGCAAATGCGGTATACCAAAGCTTGCGAGTGCCTGAAATCGAGAGGGAAGATTTTGTTAATTGGGTTTTTGAACTGGAACACGGTGAGTTTAAATTGCCTGTGCCTGATTGTTATATCATTCTTGATGTGGACACCGAAGCATCGAAAATAAACGTATCAAAAAAAGGGCATCGTGATTATATTGGCGAGGAAGCCGACGTGTATGAGAAAAATTCAACACTCATGGCAAACGCCAGAGACATGTATTTATCTCTTGCAAAATCAATTGTCAATGCAAAAGTAATCAGTTGTATGGACGAATCTGGTAATTTATTACCTCCTATGGAAATTCATTTGAAAATAAGAGAGGCATTGTCCTCGTATGAATAAATATAAGGGCGAGCTTGGTCTATTCATCACCGCAGCAATCTGGGGAACAGGCTTTGTGGGAACAGCAATTGCACTTCAAACAATGGGGCCATTTCAAGTGACTGCACTAAGGTTTACTCTTGGCTCTTTTCTTTTGGTTGCACTGTTCTATAAGAAGCTCCGAGCACTTGACAAGCAAACCATAAAGTTTGGCACAATCCTCGGTGGCATTTTGTTTTTGTCTTTTGCACTGCAAACAACAGGTCTGGTTTATACAACTCCCGCAAAAAATGCGTTTATAACAGGCTTAAATGTGGTTTTTGTACCGTTTATTGGAGCGGTTATTTTTAAAACAAAAATTGAAATAAATGGAATCATCGGAGCAGTGGTGGCTTTTTTAGGCATTGCGATGCTGTCACTTAACTTTGACTCGCCAGTTAATATTGGCGATGTATTAACCTTGGGCTGTGCAATTGCTTACGCTTTTCATATTTTCTATACAAATGACTTTGTGGCAAAACGTGGGCTTGATATAATTAAGATTCTTATGGTTCAGATGATTACGGTTTCGGTTTTATCAATCATTTCAGCGATTATTTTTGGAGAAACAGATTTTTCAAAGGTTACACCGACGGCAATATTGGTTGTCGTTTATTTAGGGGTGTTTAGTACGACCCTATGCTTTTTTTTACAAACTTGGGCGCAAAAATTTACTTCCGCAACAAAAACCGCTATTATTCTAGCAATGGAAACTGTTTTTGGTGCAACCTTCTCGGTTTTGGTGCTGCATGAAATTCTTACAGGCAGAATGCTTGTGGGCTGCTTAATGATTTTAATAGCGATTCTAATTGCAGAACTTAAAGTGATTCCAAAAAAAGTAGTGAATACAAATTAAAATACTTTACAAGGGGAGAGAAATAATGTATCAAGCAAATGAAAACAGATATTCCACAATGGAGTACAGAAGATGTGGCAAAAGCGGTTTAAAGCTTCCAGCTATGTCATTGGGTTTATGGCATA
>JAVBKL010000025.1:0-18675 GCA_031554055.1 Eubacteriales bacterium
TGTCACAGACGGTAGACAAACTACCAGGACATATCATTGTTCATAACTTTGATTTAGGGCTAAGCCCAGCACCCCAAGTTTTTAAACAAGTTGACACACTTGGCAAAATTTATCGAGTTTACTTTAGGCAATTGAACACAAACCCAATGAAATACAATCAAGAGTACACTTACTTGGCAAATAACTTGCCAGAATTTGATAACAAAACAGTTGAGATGGTTTTTATCATTGTCATGGTGTATGCGATTATCATTGGCGGTGTACTTTACTTTATTCTTAAAAAAATGGGAAAATCCGAATATGCGTTTCTAGTGATTCCTGCGATGTCCGTTGCGGTTACGGTAATGATTTTTATTATTGGCTTGGGTTCTGTTTATAGAAAACCGATTGTAAACACTTTATCGTCTGTGAATTTGGAATCGGGCGAGACAACGGCAAAGGCATTTTCCACCATTGCGGCGTTTTCGCCAAACAGCGGAACTTTAAAACTAGACTTCAAAGAAGGCATAACCCCGAAGCATAATATTGATATATACGGATATGGTGGTAGGCGTTATAATAATGCTTCGAATAGCGAACGCCCCATTCTTAAAATGAAACAAGAAAGCCCCGTGCAGTTTGTTTTTTATAATAATAGCACATGGCAAGACAGAATGGTTACGCTTGATAGCGAAGTGCAACTAGGAAACGGCATAAGCGGTGCGTTTTATTTTGAGAACGACAAAATCAAAGGCGAGATACAAAACAATTCTGGCATAGATTTAAAAGATGTGATTGTAAATGTTTCGAACAATTATAAAAAAATTGGAGAAATCAAAAATGGTGCAACGGTTAAAACAGAAATGGAAATAAAAACAAACAATGCTTATTTAATGCAAGGACAATCTCGAGCTGTTTTAGATGTGTTTCTTGATGGACGCAATGACCTTGAGATTCCGATAGAAGAACTTAGACAAATCACACTTAAACAAAGGCTTATTCAGCAGGATGAAAATAATGTTGGATTTGAATATGAACCTGCACAAAGAACACTTGCCGCAAAGTTGTATGCATTTAGTGATGTGCCTTTGGTCGACACTGGAATCATGGTAAACGGCAAAACGCCATACAGCTTAAACCAAACCATCTTTGTCGTGAGCTGTCCGATAAAATTTGGTGAGGGTGCAGAAATCAATTTGCCGTTTGGGTTTACGCCACTAATAAGTGCTAACAGCGGTTCGGGCTATTCATGGGAAATGGGAACTGACTTTATTTATACAAAAGAAGCGGGCACAATAGATTTCATGTTTAAAAGACCTGGTAACTTTAAAGTAACTTCACTTGAACTTGATGTTGCTAGAGGCGAAAATATTTATATTTATAACGCAAAGACGGCAGAGTACGAGATAGCCAGAGACATACCGTATACAACCAAGCCAGAGGATTATATTGACGAGGAAGGAAATATACGGCTCCAGTATTTTGAAATGCCAGCGGGAGAAGTTCCATATCCTCGTGTAGCGATAAAGGGGGTTGCAAATTAATGCTCGAAATCATAGATTTGCACAAGAGTTATGGAAAGTTTGTAGCGTTAGACGGATTGACGTTAGAAGTTAAGGACTCCAGTATATTTGGGTTTGTAGGGCCAAACGGTGCGGGAAAAACCACGACCATGAAAATCGTTACAGGTTTGCTTGCGGCATCGAGTGGCAGGGTTCTTGTAAACGGTGAGGATATTGCCAAACAGCCAAAGAAATTAAAAGAGAAAATGGGATACATGCCAGATTTTTTTGGTGTGTATGACAATTTGAAAGTCAATGAGTACATGGATTTTTATGCGGGGATGCATTATATCCCCATTGCACAGCGTAAAAAACTAATCGGTGAACTGCTGGAGCTTGTGGATTTATCGGATAAAATGCATAGCTATGTGGACGGCTTGTCAAGGGGAATGAAACAACGGCTTTGCCTAGCAAGGAGCCTTGTTCACGACCCAGAGATTTTAATTTTGGACGAACCAGCTTCAGGGCTTGACCCAAGAGCAAGGGTTGAAATGAAAGAAGTTTTGAAGCAACTGCGAAGCCTCGGCAAGACCGTTATTATCAGCTCGCATATTTTGCCAGAGCTTGCAGAGATGTGTGACACCATCGGAATCATCGACAAGGGAAGTTTGGTGACACAGGGTTCTGTTGCAGAAATTATGAAGAGCATGAACAACCATCGAATTATTTATGTTAAACTGATTCAAGAAACAGAACCACTGATTAATCTGTTAAAAGAACAGCCCTGTGTTTCGAATATTCTTGAAAAAACAGACGAAGTGGAGTTTGGGTTTGACGGCGATGATTGTGAACTTAGTTCTTTGCTCAAGCAGATTGTGACAAGAGACATAAAAATTATGTGCTTCAAAGAAAAAGAAGGAAACCTTGAAGATGTGTTTATGCAGTTGACAGTGGGAGGTGAGCAGAATGATTAATCCAATTCTAAAGCGAGAAATTCGCACGCTCATGAGGCTATACAGGAGTTTTTTGGTGGTTGGTTTTTATGTTTTGATCCAACTTGGCATCATGTTTTTTGTTCTTAAAGATAATACGGGAAGCATAGCGTATCAAGGGTTTCATCCGTCCAATACCGTAGGGCTATATATTTTTTTGTTTGGTAGTCAACTTGCTTTTATTTTAATTATGACCCCGATTATTGCGGGAAGTTCCATTAGTGGTGAAAGGGAACGACAAACGCTTGATCTGATGCTCATTACAAAAATGAGTTCGTTCAACATTATTGTGGGAAAGTTGCTTTCCTCCATCGCTATGGTTGTTTTAATCTTGATTTCGTCACTCCCTGTTTTTGCAATTGTTATGTATTACGGAGGAATCACATTTATAGAAATTTTAGAAATGGCCATTTTTTGCATAACATCAGCAATCTTTGCGGCAGCTATTTCTATTTATTTTTCCGCACGTTACAAGAAAACAATCGTTGCACTCGTAATTAGTTATTTGGTATTGCTTGCATTTTGTTTTTTTGGCATAACTGCTGATATCTTTGTTAGCAGGATTTTCAATTTTAATCTAGCAGATAATTCTTTTATAACGGCGTTATATTCGCTCAATCCTTTTGTCGGGTACCTTTCACTTGTTGATGTTCAAACAGGAAACGATATGGTTACGAGTCTAACTTTGGATTTGGGTTATGAAGTAGGAATACCGTTTTGGATAAAAAATATTGTCTGCGACCTTTTGGTTTCCCTCGTTGCAATTTTTGGTGCAGCCTATTTCCTTAAACCGTCAAGAAGCATCTTGAAAAAAAATAGTTAAAAGTGGTTGGTGATTTTATGGAACTGCTAAAAATTTTGAAATCACTTAAGAGAATGATATGGCTGGAACGTACCATTCGGTATTTTGTTGTGGGGCTTTGCGTTGGTACGTTGCTTTCTTTTGCTGTTTTGGTGTTAAATAAATTCGTGTATATTGGTTTTTCAATGAATTCGGCTGTGGCGATCTGTATTGCCACAGGCGGATTTTTTGGTATTCTGATAGGATTTTCTAAATTTGCATCATACAAAGAAGCCGCAAAACTTGCAGATAGTTTGGGATTTAAAGAGCGGTTTATCACGGCACTAGAACTCAACCAGAAAAAACCAACAACAGAAATGGAACGGCTTCAAATAGAAGACACGATGAAAATGGGTGCAGAGCTTACAGGGTTGTATAAATTGGCTTTGCCGATCAAGGAACTTAAAAATTTAACAATTCTATGTGTTTTGGTTTTTGTAGCGTACTTTGTGCCAAGCCCTTTTGAGGAACAACTCATGGCACAGGCAAACCACAAAGCGGAAATATCCGAACAGATAGAAACGCTTGAAGCAAAAACAGCGGAACAATTAAAAAACCTAACAAAAAAAGATGCGGCTGAAATAAATATTCAAATGCGGAAAATCATTGCGGAAATGCGTAACGCCAAGGACAAAGCGGAGAGTATAAAGGCAATGGAAAAAGCACAGGCAGAACTTAAAAAAGCCGCAAACAATAACCAGTCCAAAGAAATGAAAGCTCTTGCTGAAAAATTACTGGCAAATGAAAAAACGCAAGAGTTTGGAAAGGCGTTAGAAAGCGGAGATTTATCAGAACTTGAAAAAGATATGAATGACCTAGCCCGAGAGCTCGAAAATGCCAGCCCAGAGGATTTAAAAGAAATTAGCAAACTCCTTGAGCAATCGGCAAAAGAGTTGCAAGAAGACTCAGAGCTTGCCAAAAACTTAAACGAGCTAGCAAAGACCATTGAAGCAGATGATACAAGCAATACAAAAGAAAGCCTTGCTAAGTTGTCTGATACCCTTGCGGATTTAGCAAAGCAAAGCGAGAACTTACAGCAAGCACTCAAGCAACTGCAAGAAACTGTGGCAAGCACACAGAACGAGTTGTCAGGGCAAAGTATGCAAGGCAAAGGCAAAGAACCACAAGAAGGTGCGAAAGCCGCCTCCTCTGGTGGAAGTGGCACAGGAGAAGCCGGTGGATTTGGGCGGGGCACTGGGCATATAGAAAATGAAAATATTTATGCAAGGCCGGCTTCCGGCATGAAAGATTATTCCGCAGAAATTAGCGGAATTGAAACGGAAAACGGTGAAATGATAGAACGAGAGCAGACGGTTACAGGGCAAGTTGGTGAGTTAAAACCATATGACGAGGTTTTAAATTCTTACAAAGAAGAAGCACTGAAAGAACTAACAGAATACGAAATTCCGCAAGGCATGAGGGATTTAGTGAAGGAATATTTTTCAACATTAAAGTAGGGGGTTGCATATGGGTTTTGTAAATTATTTGGCTTTGTCAGGACTTGTGGCAATCCCTATCATTGTTATCATGTATCTTTTAAAGCAAAAAGCGAAAGAGCAGAAAGTGCCAAGCCTTTATTTGTGGAAGCGTGCGAGTGAAATATCGCTGGCACAAAAACCGTGGCAGAAACTGAAACGGAACCTACTTATGTTTTTACAAATCCTTATTGCATTTTTAATCACTATGGCGTTAGCAAACCCATATTTTACAAACCAAAAGCAAATGCAGAACTATATTTTTGTGCTTGACAACAGCTTGAGTATGCAAGCAACGGATGTGTTACCAAATCGTTTTGAAGCAGCTCGGGAGGAAGTTTTGAACATCATTTCTACAGCAAGAAGTGGGTCAAAGTTTTCAATCATTGAGTCCAGTACACAAGCTAGAATTGTTTGTAGTTATGTAGAAAAAGGGGAAGCGTTAGAAAAACTTGGCGACATTTCAGTTACAAGCTTTGGTAATGACGACGAAAAAACGAGAAATTTGGTTTCGATTTTAAAGACGCAAACACAAGCAAAAGTGATTGTGGTTTCTGATAGAAATATACTGGATGATGTCGAGACAATTGCAATCGGCAACTCAAAAAATAATGTAGCGATTACGATGCTCTCTCATTTGGTTGAGAGTGACCGTATCATTAGCCTTGCGAAAGTTGAAAATTTTGGTGACAGGAAGCAAACCTGTGAAGTCGGCTTATATGCCGATGGTGTTTTGCAAGAGATTAAAGAAGCGGAACTTTTGCCGAATCAAACAAGAGATGTATTTTTTACGAATGTAAACAAAGATGCCGAGATTTTAAACGCAAAGCTTCTACAAAATGATTTTTTGGAAAAAGATAATACGGCATTCGATGTAGTAAATAGAATAGAAAAGAAGAAAGTTGTTTTGGTGTCAGACGGCAATATTTTTTTGGAAAAAGCATTATCACTTTTAAAGAGCATAGAACTTTATAAGGCAGCACCAAGTGAAGTCGATACGCTTAGCGGATTTTATTTATATATTTACGATGGCATAACGCCAAAGAAAAGTCCAACAGACGGTAACTTGTTAGTGATAAATCCGCCAATTGAAAATTCGATTATAAAAGTTCTTGGCGAGTCACAGCTCACAGGGATTTCTAAAACAGACAAGACTTTATTTGAGTTTATAGATGAATTTGACTTTGCTATTTCAAAGTCAAAAACTTTTGAAGCGACAGACGGGGCTGTCACGCATGTAAGTGGTGATGAGCAGCCGATTATGGTTTCACTTGAAAGAAACCAACAAAAAATAATGGCAGTTGGTTTTGATTTACACAACACAGACTTGCCGCTTAAAAAAGAGTTTCCTATTTTCATGTACAATATTATTTCGTGGTTTGTTCCCGAACAAGCAAATGCAAATGTAAAAAACTTTGTGGGTCAACCCATAGAATTAAATATACTCCCCAATGCGTCAGAAGTTAGTATTTTGTATCCCATGCCGTCGGATAAGCTCGAACAACTAAACCTGCCTGTGCACGTATATTCAGATGCTAACGAACAAGGGATTTACAGCATTATTCAAAGAATTGGCGAAGAAACAAAAATAAATAAGTTTGCCGTCAATTTAGAGCCGCAAGAATTTGACATTTCGGTTTCGGCACAGAGTACCAGTGCAATGAGTGAAGAGACAAGAGTAGGGTTTGCCAAGAGTGGGTTGCGAATTTTTTTGATTGTGTTAATTCTTCTCATAATTTTTGGTGAATGGTGGGTTTTTTCAGGTGGAAAAATTTTAAAGCAGAGAACTCCGTTTGTCGTCATGAGAGCGATTGTGATTTTTGTTTTGATTTTGTCCATGTTTGGTTTTAGTATTAAGTCTTTTGCAGATACTACAACCACTATGATTGTGATGGATATTTCGGATAGTGCAGATATTGCCAAGGCACAGCAGTTTGTCTTGGAGCTTGAAGAAAATAGAACAGATAAAGATTTGGCTGGGCTTATCGTATTTGGAAAAAAAGCCGTAATCGACTCGCTGCCACAAGCAAAGCCGATTCAGAATTTTACTTCAAAGGCGGACGCAACGGCCACGAACATTGAAGAGGCATTGCTTGTTGCCGATGGATTGATTCCAAGTGACAGTAAAAAAAGAATTTTGCTCATATCAGATGGTCGTGAGAATATCGGGGACAGCAAAAAAACCGCAAAGCTTTTGCAAGAACAAAACACCGTAGTTGACGTTTATTACACGCCAAAAATTCTTGAGAATGAAGTGCAGCTCAAACAGATTAAAGTTCCAAAGCGTATTAAGTCAGGGTCAGCATACAATATTGAAGTGACGGCACAATCGCTTAAAGATACATTTGGAGAGCTACAAATTTTTAAAAACGACGTAATGGTTTTTCATGAAGAAGTGAAGCTTGTGCGAGGTGAAAATAACTTTACATTTTCCGACAAAGCAGATATAGAAGGCGGAGTTGTTTATCGTGCGGTCATTATGGCAAGCAGCGACAGCTCCAAAGATAATAATATAAGCTACGCCTATAGCAATGTGAGTGGGCGTGCAAAAGTATTAATCATCGAAAACGAGGACGCGGGGCGAGAACTAGAAAATATCTTTGGGGGTGTTGATGTAGTTCGAATCAATTCAAATTCGGCACCAACAAGTATTCAAGAATATAACAAATATGACGCTGTGATTTTAGCGGATATGCCGATTGATGCGTTGCCAACGCAAGTGCCACTAATTTTAAATAGCTATGTGAAAGACTTGGGCGGAGGGCTGCTTGTGTTTGGCGGCGAAAATTCTTTTATGCTTGGTGGGTATTTAGAAACGCCAATCGAGGAGATGCTGCCTGTTGATATGGAGCTTAAAGATAAGTCGAAGACTCCAGATCTTGGCATGATTATCTGCTTGGATCGTTCGGGAAGTATGTCGGGAGCACAGTATGGGATTCAAAAGCTTGCCATGGCGAAGGAGTCGGTTATTCGTTCACTAGAAACGCTAAACGAAAAAGACAGATTTGGCGTAATTGCGTTTGATGATACAAACAATTGGATTAGTGAGTTCATGAAAGTTGAGAAGAACAGAAAAGCAATTGAAAACAGGATTGCAGGTATTACGCTGGGCGGTGGCACAAGTATTTTGCCCTCTTTAGACCTTGCCGTTGAAACACTTCAAGGAGCGTCTTCAAAAATCAAACATATTATTTTGTTGACAGACGGTCAGGCAGAACAGCAGGGGTATATGTCGATTATAGATCGGATGAAGGATTCTCAAATTACGCTTTCTACAGTGGCCGTTGGCAGCGATGCCGATACGAACTTGCTCCAATCTCTTGCAAAACAAGGTGACGGTAGATATTACTTTGTAAATGAGTTTTCGGACTTGCCCAAAGTTTTTGCGGATGAAACAAGAATCGCTGGAAAAACAATTCTTAACAATGAGACATTTTATCCGAAGATTGAGGAGGCAAATGCTGTGCTTGATGGCATAAAAGGACTTCCGACATTATCGGGATATGTTTCAACAACCGCTAAAACACGTGCAAATGTGTTGCTTACAAGCGAAAAAGATGAGCCGATACTAGCGACATGGCAATATGGCCTAGGAAATAGTGCGGCATGGATGAGCGATTCAAAAGGATTATGGACGAAGGAATGGCTTGCATCGGAAGAGGGTATTTCAGTTTTTAGAAATTTGTTGTCGTGGTGTTTGAGAAAGCAAAACGATAACGGTTTGGAATTGCAAGTGAAAGCCAAAGGAGATTTTGCAGAAATATCGGCACACTTGCCTTATAGCGGTGACGTTTCACGTTTGTCTGCAAGCATCATTTCAAACGGAAAGAATACCCCGATTGAATTTAAAGCTGTGTCACCAAGTGATTATGTTGCAAAACTTGACAACGCAGCATCTGGCGTGTATGTTGCACAATTTTCTATAGAAAAGAGCACAGGAACAGACATATTTTCCACAGGGTTTAGCATAAATTATTCGGCTGAGTATGAGCTTAAAACAGATGATTCTGGAAAAAATTTGCTAACAGAGCTAGCACAGATCACAAATGGTAAGGTGTTAGAAAGTCCACGGGATGCGTTTTATACACTTCCAGATATGAAACGCGATGAAAAAGATGTGTCTGATATTTTGCTTTGGATTGCTCTAGCGTTATTTGTTGCCGATGTTGCGATTAGGAGGTTTCCACATTTATTCTTAAGATTGGTAAGGGTTCCAAACTTCAAACAAGTTGTTAAGAAAAAGGCGATAAATGACGAAACAAAAAAGAGTATTGTTATGAAAGAAAATGTGAAGATTTCGAAGATAGATCAACAGAGCACGACGAGTATTTTACTTTCGCAAAAGAAAAAACGTGACAAATAGATTATGTAATAGAGAGCGACTGAGGTGAAACAATGGCAAACGAGCAAGATGAAAAAAGTGCGGATGAAGACAGAATTAGTTCTGCTAGAGAACTGTACGAGAAAACTCGTAAAGGGAAAAAACCAAAAAAAGAAAAAGAGCAGAGACTTCCCAAAGAGCAAAATGCTGTTAAAAGGACTGCGCCAAAGCCTGAAGAGGATAGCTTGGAGTTGTTTGAAGATGGCTTTGATGAGATAGGCTCTGATACTTTACGGTCTATTCTTAGTTCGACTGAAAAAACAAATGCAGAGGAAGAGGAATTTACCGATATATTTGCTGATTTTTTGGCAGAGGATAAGCTTGCGTTTGGTGAAGAGCCGCCTTTTAAAATGTCTGGTTCTGGAAATTCTGATAATGAATCGATTATGTCAATGCTTACCAATAGCAAGCCAGTCGACGATGATGAGGATTTATTTGAGCCGGAAAATTTTGATCCTGATAAGTTTGAAACAAATGCTTTTTCTGTGGATGACTTCGAAAGCTTAGGTTTGGAGAAGGACTTATTTGCAACAGAGAATTTTGATCCAGATAAATTTGATTCGGATAAATATAAATCAGAGCCTTTTAACTTTGACAATTTAAAGCCAGAGACTTTGAGTGAAGAAGAACCGCCAGACGAAGTTGAAACAGAGGAATACGAGCCAGAAAGCGAGCCGGAGTATACTCCAGAAGAACCAGAGCTTGACGAGCTAAAGCTAGATGAACCTGAACCAGTTGAGCCATTGTACGAAGAATCAGAGCCATATGAACCGATTTTCGATGAGCTAGAGCCGGAGCCAGAACTCGAGCCAGAGCCAGAAGTCGAGCCCGAGCCAGAAGTCGAGCCAGAGCCAGAAGTCGAGCCAGAGTCAGAACCCGAGGCAGAACCCGAAGTCGAACCAGAGCCAGAACTCGAGGCAGAACCCGAAGTCGAACCAGAACCAGAACTCGAGCCAGAGCCCGAACTCGAGCCAGAACCCGAACTCGAGCCAGAACCTGAAGTCGAGGCAGAACCCGAAGTCGAGCCAGAGCCCGAAGCCGAGCCAGAGCCAGAAGTCGAGGCAGAACCCGAAGTCGAACCAGAAGCCGAGCCAGAGCCAGAACCCGAGGCAGAACCCGAAGTCGAGGCAGAACCCGAAGTCGAACCAGAACCAGAGCCAGAGCCAGAGCCAGAACCCGACATCGACGAACTGTCGCAAGAAATGATGGAAGAGCTCAACCAAGGCTTTATGAAAATGGATGAGTACCTTGATGAAAGCTCGGAAGAAAGTGAAGAGCGACGCAAGCTAGATGCAGAAATTGCAGCTGCCTTAGAGAAAGATAGAATTTCAGAAGAAGGCATAGACATAAATACTGACCTTGGTGATTTTATCAAAGACGAGTCGGTGTATGTAGCCGACGACGGAGAGGAATCACCGGAGTTATTCGCCAAACGAAAATCAAAAATCTCAATCTTGATCGAAGGTATTAACCCAAAATTATTGATAGCAATTGCGGCTCTGCTAATCGTACTTGTATCAGCAATGACTGCTTTAATGGTCACAATGATGTTTAAAGTTAGAACCCAAAATGATATTCTCGAAAAAAAAGGAACAATCATCAAACAAACAGAGTCAACTATAAATAGTGCGAATTATGTATACATACAAAAGAGTATCGACTTTGAAGACGGTGAATTAACTCTCGTTAAAATCAATTTGGACTCAATCGCATCCGTATTTTATTTTAATGGCTTTATAGATATGAATAAATATGAAGTATCTTTGTATGATGACAGAAACAAACTCTATAGTATTGACACATCTTTCTTTGACAAAAGCAAAATCCCAGACCGTGACCAAGCGACGGTGCTGCGTTTTGAGCCGATGCCCGATGATGTAAAAGGATTTACATTGATGTTCGTAAACTTAGAGACGGGCCAAAAAACGCCACTTAAATTCACATTCGGAAGTTTAATGGAATATCAAAAAGTGAAATATGTTTACGAGCCAGCCCTCGTAACTCCAGAAGGCGATGACGTACAAGTTATTGTAAACAATGCTGTGTTTTCAAGTACAGGTTCGCAATTTAACTTTTTAATTAAATGGAAAGACAACAGTGAGCTTGTGCAGTTGGGCGACAAAGTGGGTTCAGAAGTATTTAGAATGGTTGAAGCAGCACATTTAATTTTGCCAATGAAAACATATCCAAACTTATACAACTACCCTTCCGATAAAACGATTCTCGGAAGAATGGACTTTGCCCCAATTAGTAATTTGGATAGTAAAATCAAATTGTATTTTGATAATATGTATAAGAAATTTGCATCGGACATAACAGTACCCTTATCTGAAATCGTTTATACAAAACGAAATTCGGAGAAAGTAATAAACATGGGTAAGTATAAACTTGTGTTAGAAAGAGCGGGCGAACAAGGCAGTAATTATATTCTGGTACTACACGCCGAGGACACAACCGTTCCATTGGTTGATGGAGACCCAGAAAGTATGGAAAGCAGGTTGCCAGTATCTTTGGATGTAAAAATGATTGCAAAGCAGAGAAATGGTTCAGAGATAGAACTAACTCCTGATAAAATCCACATCTCTGAATTTGGAACTGACATTGTATTTGATGTTGAAAAAGAAGCAGGATTTTTTGGCAGCGTAACGAATGACAACATTGTTTTCAAGATTAGCAATGTGTTATTCAAACAAGAGGACATCTTTTTGGAGCTAGACTTAGAACACGCAGAGAATAAGTTGGCGATGAAAGAAGATAATGCTCGTGACGAAATCGTAAACGCCTTTGAAAAAAGACTTAAATACAAGTTTGGCGAATACAGTTATGAAGAACTCGACAGATTTTCTGATGAATTGATGCAAAATAAAGAGCTTATGAAAGATTATCAGCCGAAAAAGTATGATGAGCCACCATTTTATACAGCCCAAGTCGTTTCATGGGCAGTTGAAGATTTAAAACTGACTGCCATTGTACAAGAATCGTGGCGTGCTAAAGAAAATGGCGTGGAGCAATCGTACACCAGATTGCACAAAACAATTTCTGATTACACAAACAGAGGTTGGATTGTAATGTATGACGAACTCATTCAGTAAAAGTTCTAACCTTGAACGTCTTAGCACTAAACGACAGCAAAATTTGTGAAGGTAAATAAAAAACCCAAATTAAATGAGCAGACAATTGATTTGCGTTTAAGTAACTTAACGCCACATTTATATCGCAACAACAAAACAATGCCATACCCCACAGAATTAAGTAACTGTTGGGGTATGGATATTTTTTTTGTACAAAAGCTTTTATGGCAGAAGTTAGGCTCAAAAAAAAGCAAATGAAATAGCAGATGGCAATTGCGACTATTGAAACAATAAAGAGATTCAACATAAAAAAACTCGCAGCAAAAAAAGAGATTAGTAAAGTCAAGCTACAGTTTTCCGAGTAACGATAGAAATAAATAATTTGCACCATACAAAAAAAGGTAATGCCCATGCTATAATTTTCTACGATGAGCATATTAAAATCAGCGGCAAGAGTAAACAGCATGGCTGCGATTAGGAAAATTGAATCACGGCGATGTCTGTCTGATTGCAAAAAGGAATTAAAAACGCAGGCAGAAATCAGTAAGAAATTAATCATAGCGGAGGAGTGAACCTTCTAATAATTTTTTCAATGCGAGAATCTGTTTTTGGGACAGTGTCCTCGGAAGAAACGGAGTCCGACACATTGGTAATTCGCTTCACAAGTTCAGCAGCAGCCGTGACAGCCACATGGTCAAGGCTTGCATCTGCTTTCTTAACTTCCTTTTCAACTTCTGTTTTTAGTTTAATGAGCTTTCTGTCTTCCAGTTCACCAACGAGCTCGATTCCTATAATTGCTGTGTCGCCTGTTATCACGACGGAAGATTTTTCTACACCGTCTATGTTTGAAACGATATTGGCAATTTTTTGTGCTCTGATCGCGGTGTCTTGCGTGGAATTATCAAATTCCTTTACTTCTTTTGATTCAGGAGCAACAACGCTTGCTCTATTTTGAATCGTGTTAGCATCAGGTGTTGCCGTGCAGCCACAAAGCAACATAACAAATGCTGAAACTAAAAATATGTTTTTCATAAGTTTGCATCCTTTCTGTTTGAATCCTTTCATGCGGTTAACATTGGTAACTTAGTATTTGCAAAATACCATAATTGATGCAGAATAATAATTCTTTTATAAACAGCACATCTATGCTATAATGGTTCAAGTTTTGTTGGATATAAAAAAGCAATTGTTGTATTAAATAGGAGGAACTTTACTTATGAAATTGGGAATTGTTGGTTTACCAAATGTTGGAAAAAGCACACTTTTTAATTCGCTCACAAAAGCAGGGGCGGAGTCTGCAAACTATCCGTTTTGCACAATTGACCCGAATGTTGGAATCGTTGCTGTTCCAGATGACAGGCTGAATTTTTTGGAAAAATTATATAATGCGGAGAAACGTACACCAGCTGTGATTGAATTTGTAGACATTGCTGGGCTTGTAAAAGGTGCAAGCAAGGGCGAAGGGCTTGGCAATCAGTTTTTGGCTCATATTCGTGAAGTGGATGCGGTGGTTCACGTGGTTAGATGTTTTGATGATGCTAACGTTATACACGTTGATGGAAATGTAAACCCTTTGCGAGACATCGAAACAATTAATTTTGAACTTATTTTCTCTGATCTTGACGTTTTAGAACGTAGATTGTCAAAAACTTTGAAATCTATAAAAGCAGACAAGACGCTACAAGGCGAAGTCGAAATTTTAACTCGCTTAAAAGAGCATTTAGAAAGTGGAAAACGTGCAAAACTCCTCGATATGACGGCGGAAGAACGCGTAATTGTTGAAAGCGTAAATCTCTTAACGTACAAGCCAGTTATTTTTGCAGCAAATGTATGTGAAGAGGACTTGGCAGATGATGCGGCATCAAATGAGTATGTCGAAAAAGTTCGTGCCATTGCCAAGGAAGAAAACGCACAAGTGTTTGTAGTTTGTGCAAAGATTGAAGAAGAGATTTCGGAGCTTGACGACGACGAGAAGAAAATGTTTTTAACCGACCTTGGTATCTCACAAAGTGGACTTGACCGTCTCGTTGAAGCAAGTTATGATCTGCTTGGTCAAATCAGTTTTTTAACAGCTGGGCCAAAAGAAGTTCGTGCTTGGACAATCACAAGAGGAATGAAAGCACCGCAAGCCGCAGGAAAAATCCATTCGGATTTTGAGCGTGGATTTATCCGTGCAGAAATCGTAAACTACGATGATTTAATGCGACTGGGTTCGTATAACCTAGCAAAGGAAAGTGGCTTGGTTAGGCTTGAGGGCAAGGAGTATGTTGTAAAAGACGGCGATGTAATTTTGTTCCGTTTTAACGTGTAACGCAAAAAGGCTTTTGGATAATATCCAAAAGCCTTTTCTTATGCGATTGCTTTTTCTTTCATCGTTGTATTGGTTGCTTTGTATAAAACAGGGATTGCCACCGCTATGAGTAGTACGCCCATGACGGCAGGTGCAGCATGACCAAGTGTTACATAAATATTGCCGCCGATAACTGGACCGATGATTCTAGCTAACGCCTGAATAGATTGGCTGCCGCCCATCACCTTCCCCTGTTCGCTTGCATCAACGGATTTTGAAACCATTCCGTTAAACGATGGTCCATAAATAGACTCGCCAAATCCAAATACAAACATTCCAAGGATAAAAAGAGGGTAGAAGGACAACACAGCCGATGCAGCAATCATGGCGTAAGCGATAATTTCGGCGACCATGCCAAGTGTTGCAATCTGGGAATCTTTGAACTTCTTTAAAAGTTGTGGCATGATGAAACCTTGCGAGATTATATCTTGCAATCCAATGATGGAGAAAACGAGCCCGATTAGCGTTGGTGTAAAGTTAAACGCATCAATTGTAAACTGCGAAACGATGGCTTGCATAGAACCTGCTGGTATCCAAAGCAAGAAAGCGGAAATCAGTAGTCTGCGTAAAGTTTTCATAGAGAGAACGCTCGAGAGCTGAACAAACGGATTGAGCCTTGAGAGGGTAATCTCTTTGAGCCGCTTGTCTTTGCTAAGACTCTCCGGCATAAAAAAGAATCCAAACGCTACATTGACCAAGGTAATGATTGCTCCAAAAAACATGGGCACGGCATAACCAAAATTTGCAAGCAGCCCTCCAAGTGTTGGGCCAATGACGATGCCGACACCAGTAACAGCACTAACCCAACCAAAATATTTAGTGCGTTGTTCACGTGGGGTGATGTCTGCAAAATATGCAAATATTGTGCTGATACTTCCTCCGGTGATGCCTTCGATGATGCGTCCGGCAAATAGAACCCATAAAGCACCACCAATTCCGAAAACAATATACCCGAGGGCAGAGCCGAGTAGGCATATGAGAAGCAGTGGGCGGCGGCCAAATCTGTCACTCAAGGATCCGAGGATCGGTGCAGCAAAAAATACGCAGAAGGCGTAAACAGATATGAGAAGCGTGACCGCCATTGCTTGTTCGCTTGGTGTGTTTGTGTATGGTTTTACTAAAAATGGTACAACTGGCGTTATTACACCAAAACCTATTCCACAGAGTAATACTGACATAAGACCGAATAGCATGGCCTTTTTATCTACGGGTTGTTCGTTGTTCATATAATTTCTCCTCTCGAGACTTTGAATTGTTTCCTTGGAAACAAACATAGCTTAACAGTTTTTTGTTTCCTTGTCAACAAAAACTTTTGCAAAAAAATACAGCCGTCTCGCTATTGGCTGCAATTGATTCCAAGTTTTTTTATTTCTGCGTCCAAGTGATTGCTGTAATTCTTTGAAAAGTTGATTATTGTATCAAGTTGCTCGTCTGTCATTTGCTCAAAGACAATTTTATCTCGTTCCTTAAACTCTTTATGAAGCTCATCGTGAATTTTATACACTTCTTTTCCTTGTGGCGTTAAACGAAAGTAAATTTCTTTTTTGTTTTCTGGTTTTTGATAACTTTCGATGATTCCTTTTTCGATGAGCTTCTTTGTGATCTTGCTGATGGCACCGTTGGTCATATAAAAGGACTCCGCAAGCTTTGTCACATTTGAATCTGAATTTCTTCCAATATGTTCGATGCAATGTACTTCAGACGACTTATAATCTTTAAGTTCAACTTCCATCTTAATCTTGTTAATCCAAACCAATTTGTTTAGTAATTCCCGAAAACCCGCTATGACCTGCTCTTCTTTTTTCATAACATATCCTCCCAACTTGGTACACTCATTATAGTATATAAAATTTTTGTTTCTTTTTCAACAATAACAATCATTTTAATCAAAGTTATAATCTAGGACATTTGGTTTTGGTGAGCTTGATAAGAAAGGATTTTAAAAACCAAGACCTCCCACAATGATGAATGGGAGGTCTTGGTTTATATTTATAGTTGATTAAGTGCTTGAGAAATGTCTTCCAAAATATCGTCGATGTTTTCAAGTCCCACAGAAAATCTTATGAGTCCTGGGTTGATTCCTGCTTTTAAGAGTTGTTCGTCTGTTAATTGGCGGTGGGTGCCGCTTGCTGGATGCATTACACAGCAACGAATATCAGCAACATGAACTTCGATGGACGCAAGCTTTAAGTTATTCATGAATCGAGCTGCTGCTTCACGTCCGCCTTTGATGGTTGTGGAAATTACGCCACTCGTACCGTTTGGCAGATATTTCATTGCAAGTTCATTATATTTATCGGATTTTAAACCAGGGTAGTTTACGGCTTCAACTTTGTCGGATGCAAGGAAAAAGTTTGCAACTCTCTCGGCATTTTGGCAATAGCGTTCCATTCTAAACGGTAAGGTTTCAAGGCCAATGTTTAGCAAAAAGGCAGAGTGTGCAGCTGGATACACGCCAAAATCACGCATAAGTTGCATTCTGGCTTTCACGATATAGGCCATTTTTCCAAAGTCTTTTGTATAAACAATGCCGTGGTACGATGCATCGGGTTCTGTGAACTCTGGGAATTTTCCACGTGTCCAGTCAAAGTTTCCGCTATCAACAATGATGCCGCCCACTTGCAGTGCGTGACCATCCATGTATTTTGAGGTCGAGTGGATAATAATATCCGCACCAAACTCAAAAGGTTTACAAAGGATTGGTGTTGCAAATGTATTATCAACAACGAGTGGTACTTCGTTTTTATGAGCAATATTTGCAAAACGCTCGATATCAAAAACGGACAGAGCTGGGTTTGCCAGTGTTTCGCCAAAGACAAGTTTTGTATTAGGCTTAAACGCTTTTTGGATTGTTTCATCATCCGCTTCGTTATCGACAAAAATACACTCAATGCCAAGTTTTCTTAACGTGTTAGAAAAAAGTTGAACAGTGCCGCCATAGATGGAGGACGTACTGATAAAACTGTCGCCCGCGTTGCAAAGATTTAATATGGCGAGTAAAGTTGCCGCTTGTCCAGAAGATGTACACAGGGCACCAACGCCGCCCTCAAGTGAAGCGATTTTCTTTTCGACTACGTCCACGGTTGGGTTTGAAAATCTTGAATACATATGTGCAGTAGGCATGTCAAAAAGTTTTGCAACCTCTTCTGCCGAGTCAAATACATATGTTGTGCTTTGACAAATTGGAGCTACACGTGGCTCGCCGTTTTTGGGTGTATAACCTTCGTGCAAACACTTAGTCTCATTCTTCATAAAATCTCTCCTGTCAGTATTTTGCAGCGATAATTCACTGTTGCGTGAGATTTTAACATAGGAAAGATTTTTCGTCAATGCGTTCGAAACAAAAAAAATTATTCTTTTTTTGATTTTTTGCTGTGCGTATCGGGTAATCGTGATATAATAGGCACGTAATACGGTGATAAACTTTGACTTGCAGAAATTTGTTTAAAGGATTGATTTGTCTTGCAAAAAAAGTATTTTTATTTAGGAGTCGCACTCATCATGGTCTCGGCTGCAAGCTTATGTGCAACACAACTCATTTGGAAAATCGCCACGCAAAGCACCACGCCCATTCCGCTTTATATATTGGGATTTTTTCTTTTTGGGCTAGGCGGAATCTTTATGATTCTTGCGTTTAAGTTTGGAAAACTTTCGATTCTTCAACCGATGAACAGTTTTAACTGCGTTATCGCGGTTGTGCTTGGCGTAATGATTCTAGGCGAACAGTTGAGTGTTGAAAAGGTTGTAGGCACATTGTTTATATGCGTAGGTATTTTGATTCTCATAATTTTTGGCAGTAAGGAGAGCAGAGTTGGAAGCTAATATGATTGATTTTACGATGTTAATAGCCATGACATTATTTGCATCTCTTGGTGCTTTTGCTCTGAAAAAATCGACTGATCGGTTGAATAATTTTAGTCTTGCGGCAATCCTCACCAACACGATGCTTTATGCGGGCGTTGTTTTATATTTTGGTGCGTCTTTGCTAAATATTATTCTATTAAAAAAACTAGATGTTTCGGTTGTGGCTCCTATGGGAACACTTTCTTATGTGTGGACTTTGGCAATCGGGCATTTTGCACTG
>JAVBKL010000233.1:0-10706 GCA_031554055.1 Eubacteriales bacterium
CAGTGCAAAAGATATAATCCTCGAACTGTTAAGACTGCTCACCGTAAAAGGCGGTGTTAAAAAAATTCTTGAGTATACTGGCAGCGGTGTGAAAACTCTTTCTGTGCCCGAACGTGCCACCATTTGCAATATGGGGGCAGAACTCGGTGCAACCACCTCGATATTCCCAAGCGATGACAAAACTCTTGCTTATCTTAAAGCACAGGGACGTGAAAGCAGTTGGTGTGAATTATCTGCTGACAGCGATGCCACCTACTCGCAAACCATTGAGATTGATTTATGCACGCTCGAGCCAATGGTAGCTTGCCCACACAGCCCTGACTTGGTTTCTCCAATTAGTGACCTTGGAAAAATCAAAGTGCAGCAAGTGGCAATCGGAAGTTGCACCAATTCTTCGTTGAGCGACCTCATGCGAGTTGCACAAATTTTAAAAGGTAAAAAAGTCCATGACGAAGTAAGTTTGGTTATTTCCCCAGGTTCAAGACAAACACTCACGATGTTGGCAGAAAATGGAGCTCTCGCCGATTTACTTGCGTCTGGTGCCAGAATCCTCGAGACAGGATGTGGCCCTTGTATTGGAATGGGGCAAGCTCCTTCAACAAACGCTGTCTCGCTTAGAACATTTAACCGTAATTTCAAAGGAAGATGCGGAACAGACTCCGCAAGTGTTTATTTGATTAGTCCCGAAACGGCGGCAATCAGCTCGTTAAATGGCTACCTCACAAGCCCCATTGAAATTGAAACAGATTTACATATTCCCGAAGTTAAAAATTTCTGGGTAAACGATAACTTATTAATTTTTCCTGACTGTGATCAAAACAAAGAGATCGTACGAGGCCCAAACATAAAACCGTTTCCCATAGGGACAGAACTGCCTGAACCGTTCACTGGCAAAGTTTTAATCAAGCTTGATGACAACATCACAACCGACCTCATCATGCCGTCAAATGCCAAACTGCTACCGTATCGTTCGAATATTCCGCATTTATCAAAGTTCTGTTTAACTCCTTGCGACGCAGATTTCCCGAGCCGTGCAACTGCTTGGGGCGGCGGTTTTATTCTCGCCGGCGAAAATTATGGGCAAGGCTCAAGCCGTGAACACGCCGCACTCGTTCCACTTTTCTTGGGGATTAAAGGGGTGATTGCAAAATCGTTTGCAAGGATTCATCGTGCCAATTTAATAAACGCTGGCATCTTACCATTTACATTTGTTGACACAGACGATTATGAATTTTTACAGCTTGAGGATCACTTGGTATTCGAAAATATAAACTCTCAAATTAATAACGAAATCATTGAGCTTGTTGTTCGAGATAAAAAAATCAAACTTCGAATGGAACTTTCCGTTCGAGAACGTGAAGTTTTAAAATGCGGTGGCAGAATTCCTTATATCACAAAAAACATGGAGGTGCAATCATGAGAATTACATACATCCCAGGGGATGGAATCGGCTCAGAAATTTCAGAATCCGTAAAACAAATTGTTGATTTGGCTTGCTCCAAGCTCGGTAAAAAAATCGAGTGGGAACTTGTAGAAGCAGGTGCCGCCATGATAGAAAAACATAACACCCCCCTACCCGATGAAGTTTTAACCTCAATCTTAAAAAACAAAGTGGCACTAAAAGGCCCCATCGAAACGCCTATCGGCAAAGGTTTTAGAAGTGTAAACGTAACACTCCGCAAAACACTAAATTTATATGCAAATGTAAGACCTGTCAAAAATATTGTTGGTGTAGACACCCCTTTCTCCCACGTTGACATCGTCGTCGTTCGTGAAAACACAGAGGATTTATATGCGGGGGTTGAACACATGGTAGGAGAGGACGCCGCCGAGTCAATCAAAATTATTACCCGAAAAGCAAGTGAGCGAATCTGCCGCTACGCCTTTGAGTACGCTGTAAAACACAGCCGCAAGAAAGTCACCGCCGTGCATAAGGCGAACATCATGAAACTTTCGGACGGCCTGTTTTTGGACTGTGCAAGAAAAATCGCCGCAGAATTTCCTCAAATCCAGTATGACGAGAAAATTGTCGATGCCCTTTGTATGGAACTTGTCATCTCTCCATCAAAGTTTGACGTTCTCGTTTGTCCAAATTTATATGGTGATATCGTGTCTGACCTTTGTGCGGGACTTGTCGGTGGACTTGGCATTGTCCCCGGCGCCAACATCGGCACAGAAGCTTCTGTGTTTGAAGCCGCTCACGGCAGTGCTCCCGACCTTGCCGGAAAAAACTTAGCAAACCCAACCGCCCTACTACAGTCTGCCATCCAAATGCTTCACCATATCGACTTCGGAGATGTGGCAACCCACATCGAATCCGCATTGTTCACCTTTTACAGCACCTCAAAACTTCGAACCAAAGACTTAGGCGGCACTCTAACTACATCTGAATTTACAAAAGAAATCTCCAGTTTTATATAGCCACAAAAAAAAACGGTGCCGAAACTCGGCACCGTTCAGTCTTTTAAGAGCGGGTCTGGGTATGCATACCCAGCGGGAGCTCGAGGGCCGTGCCCTCGAAATCATTTGTATTTTTTAGTCCTTATATATTTCTCTCTTCGAATAAGTAGTATGTAGCAACTCATGCGACTTGTGACTGCCCGGCTTGCCAAAATACTCTTCATAAAGAGCGATAATTTCTGGGTTCTCATGTGACATTCTGATTGGTTTGCCTTTGTCCTCTGCATAAAGTGACGCCGCACGTTTCTCAACGATGCTTCTGTCATTGCCATAGAACGGCTGTCCTCCACCAGAAACACAACCGCCAGGACATGCCATGATCTCGATTGCATGATACGTTTCTTTTCCGTCACGAACATCTTCCAAAAGCTTCCTTGCGTTTCCAAGTCCACTTGCAACACCAATTTTCAATTCTATTCCAGCCACTGTATACGTAGCAACTTTAATGCCGTCTGTTCCACGAAGTGCAACAAAGTCGATGTTCTCAGGCGTTTTGCCTTCAAGCCAAGTTGCCGCCGTTCTAACAGCCGCTTCAATAACGCCGCCTGTTGCACCAAAGATTACGCCAGCACCAGTTGACTCACCAAGCACTTTATCAAAGTCCTCGTCTGGCAAATCTGTGAACCCAAGTCCCGCTTCTTTGATCATGCTAGCAAGTTCTCTTGTACTGATTACATAGTCAACACTTTGCATTCCGTCTTGCGAAAGCTCTGGTCTTGCCGCCTCATATTTTTTAGCAAGACATGGCATAACAGAAACAACCACCATTTTTTTAGGGTCGATGCCAAGTTTTTCTGCAAGATACGATTTTGCAACCGCACCAAGCATTTCGTGTGGTGACTTACAAGTCGATGGAATATGTAAGAGCTCTGGGAACTGATGCTCAATAAATTTAACCCAAGCTGGACAGCAGCTTGTGAGAATTGGCAGTGGTCCGCCCGCTTTTACTCTTTCGATTAACTCATGTGCTTCTTCCATAATCGTAAGGTCAGCCGCAAAGTCTGTGTCAAATACTTTATCAAAGCCTAAACGTCTAAGCGACGCCGCCATTTTTCCTGTTACGCTTGTTCCAACTGGCATACCAAACTCTTCGCCAAGAGCTGCACGAACAGCCGGTGCAGTTTGAACAATGACAAATTTCTCTGGGTCGTTGATTGCATCCCAAACTTCGCTTGTGTAACTTCTTTGTGTAAGGGCACCTGTAGGACAGACAGAAACACATTGTCCACAGAATGTACAGACAGTTTCAATCATTGGCTCGTCAAACGCTGTGCCGATTACTGTATCAAATCCACGATGAACAGCGGAGTATACGCCCACGGTTTGCACTTCGTTACACATGGTCTCGCATCTTCTGCAAAGGATACATTTTTCTGGATCACGAACAAGCGAGAAGCTTGAATTGTCTTTTTTATGTTTGGACATTCTTCCCTCATACTTGGCTTCACGAACACCAAGCTCTGCGGAAAGTTGTTGAAGCTCGCATTTTTGGTTTCTTTCGCAAACCAAGCAATCTTTCGGGTGGTTCGATAAGAAAAGCTCAATCATAGTACGTCTTGATTTAACTGCACGTGGAGAATTGGTTCTGATTACCATTCCCTCTTGCACTTGTGTGGAACAGGAAGGCAATAAGTTACGACGTCCCTCAACCTCGACCATACAGACACGGCAAGTGGAAACTTGATTGACCATTTTTATATTATTTAGGTTAAGATGACAAAGTGTCGGAATTTTTATGCCAACGCTCTTAGCAACATCTAAAATGGTAGCACCATCTTCTACTTCTATCTTCATATTGTTTATCGTTACGTTTACCATTGATGAGCCTCCTATTCACGCACAATTGCACCAAATCTACATTTTTCCATACAAGTTCCGCATTTGATACATTTGTCATTGTCAATAACGTGTGGTTTCTTTGACTCGCCCTCGATACAGGCAACAGGACAGTTTCTTGCACACAATGTACAGCCCTTGCACTTATCTTCAATCACTCTGTATTTAAGTAAATCTTTACAGGCACCCGCTGGGCATCTATGTTCTTTTACGTGAGCTTCATACTCATCGAAATAATATCTAAGCGTTGACAAAACTGGGTTTGGTGCCGTTTGACCAAGTCCACAAAGTGAACAGTCTTTAATAACTTCACCAAGCTCTTTGAGCACTGTTAAATCTTCTTCTTTGCCTTGGCCTTTTGTGATTCTTGTGAGAATTTCAAGCAGACGTCTGTTACCGATACGGCATGGCGTACATCTTCCGCAACTCTCTTCCACAGTAAACTCAAGGTAGAATTTTGCGATATTAACCATACAGTCGTCTTCATCGAGAACGATCATACCACCAGAACCCATCATGGAGCCAATGGATTGCAAGTTTTCATAGTCAATTTCAAGTTCAGCTTTGTCAGCTGGAATACAACCGCCAGAAGGTCCGCCTGTTTGCACCGCTTTGAACTTCTTACCGTTTTTAATTCCGCCGCCAACTTTATAAATAATGTCGTTCAGTTTTGTTCCCATAGGAACTTCAACAAGTCCAACGTTGTTTATTTTTCCAGCAAGAGCGAATACTTTTGTGCCTTTGCTCTTCTCTGTGCCGATTGTTCTAAACCAATCAGAACCTCTGTTGATAATTTGGCAAATGTTTGCAAACGTCTCAACGTTATTAATAACGGTTGGTTTTAACCACAAGCCTTTTTGAGCTGGGAACGGTGGTTTTGTACGTGGCTCGCCACGTCCGCCTTCGATGGAGTTAAGAAGTGCAGTTTCTTCACCGCAAACAAACGCACCAGCACCCAAGTTAATTCTAATTTTAAAATTAAAATCGCTGCCGAGGATTCCTTCGCCAAGAAGTCCAAACTCTTCTGCTTGTTTAATTGCAATTTCAAGTCTTTGTACAGCAAGTGGGTACTCTGCACGAATATAAATTACGCCTTCGTCCGCACCAATCGCATAACCAGCAATTGCCATTGCTTCAAGAACGGCATGAGGGTCACCTTCAAGAACCGAACGATCCATAAATGCACCTGGGTCGCCCTCGTCTGCGTTACAGACAACATATTTTTTGTCACCTTTTGCTTTGAATGCTGCTTCCCATTTAATGCCTGTTGGGAATCCCGCACCGCCACGGCCTCTTAAACCACTCTTCTTAATTTCTTCAATCGTACCCTCTTGGCCAAGCTCAAAAATTGATTTTCCGAGTGCTTCGTAACCGTCAACTGCTATGTAGTCCTCAATTCTTTCTGGGTCAATGATGCCGCAGTTTCTAAGAGCAACACGAACTTGCATTTGATAAAAAGGAATGTGTCTATGTTCTGCCATAGTCTCATCCGCTTTTTGTGGATCATGGTATAATAATCTTTCTACTGGGCGACCCTTAATGACGTGCTCTGCAATAATTTCAGCTACATCCGCTTCGGTCACTTTCACGTAGAAAACATTGTCTGGATAAACTTTAAGAATTGGGCCTTGCTCGCAGAATCCAAAGCAGCCTGTTGTTACAACTTGAACTTCGTCGTACAAGTTTTGTGCAGCAAGCTCAACTTTAAGAGCTTCAAGTACGTTTGCACTGTCGGAAGATACGCAACCTGTTCCGCCGCAAACCAAAATGTGCATTCTAAATCTACTCACTCTTCGGCACCTCCCGTCCAATGATAGCTTTATCTAAAAATTCACCGTTCATAATATGTTTTGTAATAATCTCTGACGCAAGCCCAGCGTTTACATTGCCGTAACGAACTGGTTCCATGTTAGGAACTCTAACTTCTACCATTGGTTCTGCGTAGCAATATCCCAAGCAGCCTGTAGCAACCACGGATACATTTTCTATTTTTAAATTAGCGATTTCATTTAAAAGGCTTTCCATAACCGGTCTTGCACCTGCTGCGATTCCACAAGTAGCCATACCCACGAGGATCACGGTACGGTCTGGATTTTCGCCTGTTGTTCTTAAATTAGTATTGGCTAAGGATTGTTCTTTAATCTTTTTAAGCTCCGCTAATGATTTTACTTTTGATATACCTTCGCTCATTGGGCAACACTCTCCTCATATACTTGTTCTTTTGCGAGCTGTTCTTCAATAATGCCTTTAACATCTTCTGGTGTTACACGACCATAAACTTTTCCGTTTATAGAAATAACTGGTGCCAAGCCGCAAGCACCCACACAACGCAAGCAATCAAGCGAGAAAATTCCATCTGCCGAAGTTTCACCAACCGCAACATTCACGTGTTTTTTAATTTCGTCCAAAACATGCTCTGCTCCACGAACGAAACAGGCAGTTCCTGTACAGACATTTACACGGATCTTTCCTTTTGGAGTGGTGTTAAAAAATGAATAAAACGTAACAACACCAAAAACTTTAGATGTTGGAATGGATAATTTCTTTGCCACGTACATTTGCACTTCTTCAGGCAAATATCCAAAAATATCTTGTGCTCTGTGCAAAACAGTGATTAGACTGCCTTCTTTTGTGGAAAGAGCAGAAATAAAACTGTCCAGTTCTTGAAATTTTTCTTGGTTATTACTCGATTCGCACACTCATATCAACTCCATTTATTTGTTATTTGTCTACACGATACTTTTAACCAATATAGACCTAACTTATTTTACATCATTTATGACTTCCATACAATACGCTATATTTTTTTTGTAAATATTTATTTTTTAACATGATTTGGGCATAATTAATCGTGTAAAACGAAGCACCTTTTGTTAGTTTTGCACAGTGTTTACAAACGAATTGTTAAAACCTCTTGATTGTGTTAAAATGTACGCAGGAGTTTTACGTTTTGGAAAACTAAAAAACTATTATTTTTTCGAATGGTGAGTGATAAAATGCATGATACAAACAGCAAAATAGAACGATTAATTTTAGTGGCAATCGACAACGATGGTTCCATGAGTGTTGACGACAGCTTAAACGAGTTAAATGAACTGGTGGAAACTTCGGGTGCGATTTCTGTGGGGCGACTCATTCAAAAAAGAGAAAGGGCACACCCCGCACATTATTTGGGCAAGGGTAAGCTTGACGAGCTAAAAGATTTAATTTCTTTAACAGAAGCCACGGGCATTGTCTGTGACGACGAACTTAAAAACTCGCAGTACGGCAATTTAGAAAAAGCACTGGATACAAAAATTATTGACAGAACCTTGCTGATCCTTGATATTTTTGCTCAAAGAGCGATTACCTCCGAGGGCAAAATCCAAGTGGAACTTGCACAACTAAAATATAACATCGGGCACTTAAACGGCGTTGGACGTGCCATGTCAAGACTTGGCGGCGGAATCGGAACAAGAGGCCCCGGAGAGACAAAACTAGAATCGGACAGACGATATATTCGCAATCGGATAGACGAATTAAATTCACAGCTCAAAGAAATAGAAGAACACAGAAGTGTGTTAAGAGAACGCAGAAGCAAAACAAAAATCCCTGTTGTGTCCTGTGTCGGTTATACGAATGCCGGGAAATCAACGCTCATGAACGCTCTTTCGAATGCGAATGTACTTGCCGAGGACAAGCTTTTTGCAACCCTCGATACAACCACCAGAAAAATTGAGTTACCAAACGGTTCGGAAGTTTTACTCACCGATACAGTTGGGTTTATCCAAAAACTTCCGCATCATTTAATTCAAGCGTTCAGAGCTACCCTTGAGGAACTTCAATATTCTGATATACTGCTTCATATTGTGGATTCGACTTCGGACGTGCGTGATGAGCAAATGAGAGTGGTTTACAAGACGATCAAAGATTTAAAGTGCTTTGACAAGCCGATTATTACAGTTTTCAATAAAATAGATAAGGAAGGCTCAAACGCCTTCCCACTAGATGATAACTCATCAAAAACTGTAACCATATCCGCTTTAAACGGGACAAACCTAGAAAAGCTCACGACTTGCATTGAAGAAATTCTTAAAGAGTCTAGAAAAGCCATGAACGTTTTAATCCCCTACACGGAAGGGCAGCTCGTAAACATGATTCACGGCTCCTGCGAAGTCTTAAAAGAAGAGCACAGGGAAAATGGCACATACCTTGAAATTTATGCAAGCGATGAGATGAACTTACGACTTGCAAGATATGTGTATACTGTCTAAAATCTCGAAAATGATTTTCATATCCCCGATTGCTTTTTCGGGTGTCGAAATAATTTCTTCACCGTTTGCCACGACGTTATAAAAATTCAGTAGCTCGTTGTAGTAACCTTCCTCGGGCTTGAAGTTTATAACTTCGTGGTTTCCGTCTTTATGCGAAACATTTAGACAGCCGCAATATTTATCTTCCAAATAAATCTCGCCAGCCGTAAAGAAAATTCTTAAACCAACGAGCGGTGCTTGCGTTTCTTTTCCGATATTATAGAAAGCGTAATGCCCTGTTATGTGGTCTTTAAATTCAAGCAAAGCGTTGATACAGGAATACTCGCAAAAATCCGTGCCAGAAGGTCTGCCTGCCGCCGCCAATTTCATGACATCACCAAACAAAAATCTTAATCTGGCAATGTGATGCACGCCCGAATCCAAGAAAATTCCACCTTTAAAGTCTGGGTGTTGTCGCCATTCTTTTGCCGCAAAATTATCGCCAAGCATATCTTTTTGAAACTCGGTAACATTGTTGTCAATGAAGTACACCACGTTACCGAGTTTCTTCGAGAGAATAATTTCTTTCATAATTCGATTTTCTTCGGTGTATCTGAAATTTTCGGCAACCAATACTTTCACTTTGTGTTTTTGGGAAAGTTCTAGCAATTCCATTGCACCTTTGATGGACGACGCAAATGGTTTTTCGGCGATGATGTGCTTACCTGCTTCGATTGCCGCTTTGGTCACTTCATAATTTTCAGAAATCGGCACCATGATGTCCACTGCTTCGATGTCTGCGGTTTTTAACATTCTGTCGTGGCAAGTAAAAATTTTATCTGAGCCAAGCCCCAGTTCATCTGCGGCCTTTTTTGCTTTTTCTGGGTTCTCATTGCAAATGGCAGTGATTTCAAAATTCTCTTTGAGCCTTTTCAATGCGGGGAAATGTAATTTCTCCCATGCAAGCCCTGTTCCGATAATTCCCAATTTTATTTTTTTCATAGCAAACCTCCAATTTTTAGATTCACCATTAGTCTTTTACAAAATTGGTTTTTTATTCTTTAATAACCGAACGCTCTTTTAAGAATCAATAATTTTTGTCCAACAAATATTTTGTTCGGTTCGTCAATGTCATTGATAGCAAGAATATCGTCAACTGAGGTGTTATAATTTCTTGCGATTTTCCAAAGCGAGTCGCCAAACTGTACCACATAAACAATCATGCTTGCCATTTTGTCGAGTACAGCTCTGTCCATGTCGTCGAATTCAATATTCGTAATCATGCTGCAAGTTTTTTCTTCGTTTACTTGTGCATTAAACGTAAGCAAATATCTTAATTCCATTTCACGTCCGCTTAACATATTAAAACTAATGTGGTCAATCGTCACATTCAGTTGTGCATCCATCTGTGGTGTTGCATTTTTGGTTTCAATCACTTGCCTAAACGGAATCACAGTATGGAAAGAGTAAAGCGGTGTGTCATCACTCACAGCCAAGTAAAGAATGTCTGAGTTAATTACACCTTCCACAATCACCCTGTCGTCAACCACTTTAATGTCGTCTATCACAACTTTGCCCTTCACTTTAAAAATTTGCATAATATCAGGGCTGCCGTTGTCAATTTGAACCACTTCTTTGATTGGAGTTTGGTTTTTGTTTCGGCAAACCAAACGAGGATATTTAATTGGGTTCTTTGTAATATCAAGTTTCTTGTTGATGCAATACGCATCTTCCAAGATCTCAACGGTGTCTTGGCAACTTACTTTTACTGTCGCCGCAATCGAAACTTCTACATCAAGTACACGGTCTTCGCCGTCAACATCGGGTCGTACTTGCACGTATTGGTCTTGCACAGACAAAATCATATCGGCAATCATATTTTCCTTGGCACCTTGCACATCTATGGCACCATTAAATGGAACTTCGTGTTCAGTAAATTCGATTAGACTCGAATCACTGTCGCCTCTGTACAAAGTCACCACGCTTAAATCGCCGTTCACTGTTACTCGGCCATTTGCAACACGCACGTCTTTGTTTGTAACGTTTACACTGCACTGTAAAATTTCACGGATGTTCGGTTTTCCCGATGGCACAGCAAGTTCATCTTTGATGATCAGTCTATCTGATTTGTTCTCAATGCTTCTGTTTAAGTTGAGCGACTGACGCATCAACTGATTA
>JAVBKL010000110.1:0-25798 GCA_031554055.1 Eubacteriales bacterium
GAGAATGATATTCGTGATAGTTTTAGTTGTAAAAATTGAAGTGCAAGAAGGCAAGAAAGAAGAATTTCTTAAAATTACAAAGCCAATGATAGAAGGTTCTCAAAAGGAAGAAGGTAATATTGAGTACAATTTATATGAGGATTTGGATGACGTGAACACAGTTGCATTTATTGAGAAATGGAAAGACCAAGACGCTATTGATTTTCATGAGAATACGGAACACTTTACAAACAATTTTGGCAAGTTGAAAAACCTTTGCTCTAAGCCGCCGATAAGAAACAGATTTGATATTGCGAAGTAGATAATATTTTAGCCAATAGCCGTAACCAATGGTTACAAAAGTTCAAAACATGAAGAAAGCGAAGGGACAGCATTTTGCGTTGCTTCGCTTTCTTCATAAACCTTTTTGATTGAGGATTAAAGATAAACTGCTAATTGTAACCACAACTATGGGCTGAGGATAATTTTTTAATCGATAGGTTTTTATATTATGGGAAGTTATATGTAAATGAGTCAAAACTACTTTTAAAAAATGCAAGGAGTATGTGTATACATGAGGAGAAAAATTTCCGAATCTAATATTTTCCCCCAATTCAATTTATACTACGAGTATCAGAAGATAGAAACTTTAATTTCTGAAAAGGAAATTATCGGCGAAGGTAGAGGCCCTTGGAACCGTTATCCCGCTTACACTTTAGAAAATTATATTGATAAGTGGTATTTTACAGGTTGGAATCTAAGAGGAACATTTCTTTCGATTGGTGAGATGAGGAAAGGCTTAGGAATAGAAAAAAGCTCATTTAGCCAAAATAATATACATGAAGAAACTATATTAGACTTTTTACAATATGTATTAAATTTAGTTGTTTATATAGATACTACTATTGCAAGTAGTTATGTTGCATATATTGCTGACGAAAGTTACACAAAAGTGATAATTGAAAACACACAAAAAATTCTTAATCAATTAAAAGCTAGAATTGAGTTTAATAGAATTAGCATGGAAGCTTTCATTGTTTATGATGATGATTTGGCTTTGATTGTGGAAGAAGAACAGCCTGAAATTGCAGCAAGTCTAACCGAATATAAGAGAATTGATAATTGTGGAAATTTACAACGCAAAGGCGAAATTTTATGTACTCTATTCAAAAAGTTGGAATCAGTAGAACAAAAATTTAAAGGAACTACATATACACAATTAGCTAGTGATACAACATTTCTTTTCAATAAAATTGGTGCTAGGCATTGGGTAGAAAAAGATAAAATTGCTAGTACAACATTTTTGAAAATGCCCTCCGATGAATTAGAAAAATGGTATGATAGGACATTTACCTTATTTTTGTCTTGCATGGTAATATCAACATATTTAGATATAGCAAGGGATGTTGACAAAATTAAACGGACATAGTTTGACTATTACGCTCATGCATAAATCAAGAATTAGAGTTAAAAACGAACTTCACATTATAAGCACAATGGTTTTTATATAATGAAAATATATGAATAGGCAAATTACCGCCAGTACAGCTATGGAGCTGTTATAATTAAATTTTTTAGATTGTTGGACTCAATTTCAACAGTCTTTTTTCAATTGCAGCATAAGCGCTATTGAAAATTTCTGCGAGCAACTAAAGTCTGGGCGGTTTGGCGAGATTTTTAGAGCCAATGGTTTTTTTGTTACTGAGTTGAGCTCTGTAAAAATGGATTGTCCATCCCTTCTGTTTCTACTTTTGCACTTGCCTAGAACTCATTTGCAGTATTCCCCATTTTGAAAGCTCGATGAGTATTGGTATTAGCTCATCACACATTTCTGTGAGCGAATATTCTACACGGACAGGCATTTCGTTGTATTGAATCCTTTTCACAAGATTATCATTTTCAAGTTCCTGCAAAGAATTTGAAAGCATTGTGTTGGTGATTCCTTGCACATCTTTCTTCAATTGATTGAATCGCATGGTGCCGTTTTGGCACAACGCACCCAAAATAGGAATCTTCCACTTTCCGCCAATTAAACTAAGCGTATAGTTGAGCGGGCAATTATCTGCTGTGTATTCTGCCAAAGGTTCTTCGTATTCTATATCCATTCATAGCCTCCCACACCCCAGCAGTATACATAATCATACCAAGTATAAAAAAACTGCGTACTTGCTAAAGTTTTGTTTTTAAGTATAATTAATATACCATGTCTATTTATTATAGTAAACAAAAAAATAAATTGATCGGTAGAGATAATAGGTAGCATAGCCAACTAAACTAGCCCAATTTCAGGAGGAAAACAAAATGAATGAAACTTTACAATTTTTAGTAGACAGCAAGGTATTTTTCGTTGCAACGGTTGATGGGGATAAACCAAAGGTTAGGCCATTTGCCTTTGTCATGGAATTCGAAGGGAAACTTTATTTTGGAACAAATGATTCAAAGCCTAGCTATAAACAACTTACTGCAAACCCTCATGTCGAAATCTGTGCCACTTCTCCGAACAATGAATGGATTAGGATTTGCGGGAAAGCGGTATTTGACCTTAGAGCAGAAGTAGCGAAGAAGGCTTTTGAAGTTGCTCCATATCTAAACGGTATGTATGGCAACCCAGATAGTCCAACATTAGAACTCTTCTACATCGCAGAGGGAGAAGTTACATTTTGCTCACTTTCTTCAGCTCCAAAAACAATCAAACTGTAAATTACATACATCTATTGCCTCACCTATTGATAACTTAATGAGCCATCCTCCGAAATAGCTGTGGATGGCTTTTCTTATGCTCTGAAAAAGCAAGTCAAATGAGTTTGCAGTTATTTAAATTTGGAATACCACCAGAAGCAACTTGCATACCTATGATTTTTTGGTTATACTTAACTTAGCCGATGCCAATGGCCATAGAAAAAACCATTTTAAGAGGAGTTGGTTTTATTGCAGAGAACGAGTTTTATTGAACGCAAGCTGCCAAACTATACAAGACGAGAAGAATTGATCAACATGATTTCGCATATTGTCGGGGGCGGGTTGGGATTTGTTGCCTTGCTCACATGCGTAATTGTGGCAGCCTACAATCAAAATGTTATGGGGATTGTGAGTGGCGGAATTTATGGCCTTACTCTTATTTTGCTGTTTACGATGTCGAGCATTTATCATGGACTAACGATAGAAGTACCCAAAAAAGTGTTCCGAATTATTGACCACTGCACCATATACATCTTAATTGCGGGTACATACACGCCTGTATTGCTAGGTAAATTTAGGGTGGCGTATCCTGTTGAAGCATGGACAATGTTTGGAATCATCTGGGCATTGGCTATACTGGGGATTGTTCTGAATGGGATTGATTTACACCGCTTTAAAGTACTATCCATGATTTGCTATCTTGGCATGGGTTGGTTAATCGTCTTTAAAACGCCCGAGCTTATTAAAGCTGTTGGTGGTCCGTTTTTTATTTTCCTTGCGGTTGGTGGCATTCTCTATACAGTCGGTGCGCTTTTTTACATCATAGGCAAGAAGAAAAAATATATGCATTCCGTCTTCCATATCTTTGTGGATGCGGCGGCACTATTACATTTTTTGGGCATTGCCATTTATATCATGCCGGCATAAGGCTTGTCAGAAAATTTTTACAAGCACAAAAGGCGACAACTATTGTAAACATTGCGAAATATTACAAATCAAATCAATTCACTTCTCTTCATAGATGTCAGCAGGTATCTTTGGCAGTGATTCCTTTATGATTACTGAAAAAACTGCTAACTGAGATTTTTTTGATGTATCAGATGTTCAGGGTGATCGCCCAAATGAAGTAAAATGCCTTGGTGGCGGTGTTGAACGGTTTTTGACGTTTCTATATGAGCAAAGATGAGATGGGATAAGCTTTGAATTGCAACGCCCTACTCCAAATACTAAATTGACCTGAAAATCCAAGAGGCTTCGTAGCTTCTTGGATTTTTTATTTTATTTCGATGTAGAATTCGAGTCAGCGTTTATCAAAATTAATTGGGGATGTAGTAAATAGACCTTGTGGAACGCTGTGACTCAAACTCCGTGCGTATTTTTTTCACTTTCCACATTTTTGCGTCTACTACATTGACATAGATTCCGTACATTTTCTCTATTTTGAATACTCCAATCCCACTAGCCAATCTTCGATTTTAACTGCCGGAATACCTTCATAGTTCCCTCTAAACGAACTTTCCCTATACAATACAAACTTAGGGTAATTATCTTTGACTTCTAAAAGTGACCCAAACTCCCTCTTGATGGTGGATTCTTCATTTAACAAGTAGCAAACTTGCAGATATAACTTGTCGCCATCTTTCTCACCTACAAAATCTATTTCTTTTTCACCCACACGCCCAACACAGATTTTATATCCTCTGCGGAGGAGTTCTAGCCCTATGATGTTTTCAAGTATAATCTCCACATTTTCTAAATTTGCACCAACAACTGCTTCACGTAAACCATGATCCACAACATAGTATTTTTCATTCACTTTAAGCATCTTCTTGCCGTTTACATCTTGACTTTTAAGACGATAAAACAAAAATGCTTCCTCACAGGCTTTTAGATAATTAAGGATGGTTTCAGGAGCCACCGTTCGTTTTTCCGCTTTGAAAAACTTTGATATACTTGTTGCCGAGAAACTTTTGCCAATGTTCGCAAGTGCATATGAAATGATTCGTTCTAAAAGGTCTACGTCACGAATTTTATTACGCTTAACGATGTCTTTCAGCATGACAGAATTAAACACGTCCTGCAAATAATTTTTGGTGATTTCTGGGGCGAAGCCTACGCTGGACAAGAATGGCATCCCGCCACACTTTATATAATCATCAAATGTATAATCTGCGTTTACCATCTCAAACTCTGCAAAAGAAAATGGGTAAACAACAAATGAAACATAGCGACCAGCAATATAGGTAGCAAGTTCACCTGAAAGAAGCTGCGAGTTTGAACCTGTAATATATACGTCTGCATTGAACTTCACTCGCAGAGAGTTGATTGCTTTTTCCCAACCCGCAACCTCTTGGATTTCGTCAAGAAACAAGTAGAATTTTTCTTTACTGCTGCCAATTTTGGTACACACATACTCATGTAGAACATTGTAATCGCATAGATGTTGATTTCCCAAATCTTCAAAATTCAAAAAGATTGTATTTGGACTGTTTATCTCGTCACGAATTTGCTCAAGTAGCACACTTTTTCCACCACGCCGAATACCCGTCAGCACTTTTATTATGTCTTTGCCTATAAACGGACGAATTTTAGATAAATAAGTTTCACGAATGACCATAGCTATCAACTCCCTATAATACATTGTATCACAATAGATAGTTTTGATTCAATGCAATTAGGTAATTATCATAAGTTATAATTGATAAAACCCAAAAGATGTGTTAGCTTATAAAGGTATAAATTTAACGAAATTCTGGAAGATTTAAAAACAAAGTATTTGATTGCGTTAAAGTGGATCAAAATAAGTCATGCGATAAATTTATTGCATGGCTTTTCATTTTGTATTTTTACAAATTATGTTATAATTAGCATTATAGCCTATTGAAAAATATCAGAGGAGGCACTAATGATTACATCTGAAGAAATTAAACGCAGATTATGGGATGGGGCAAACGAACTACGTGGCTCTATGGATGCAAGCCGTTACAAAGATTATATGCTTGGGCTTATGTTTTATAAATTTTTAAGTGATAAGACTTTGGAAACCTTCAAATCAACGGCTGGATTGGGACTAGTATCTGAATCTGATCTTGTTGATGCATATGCCAAGGAAAGAGCAAATTATGGTGATGAATTGGATACCATGATTCAGAATGTATTGGGTTATTACGTGAAGCCCGAATACCTTTATCAAACGTGGCTTAAATATATACATGCAGGTGATTTTGAAGTCCAAAAAGTAACGGATAGCCTGAATAACTTTGAAAGAAGCATCGCCGTATCTGGTGACTCAAATGATTTCAAAGGATTGTTTTCAAGCTCTACACTTGATTTGACGGATACTGCACTGGGCAGCAATCTGAATGAACGCAGCAAGAACATAAAAGCACTGATTTTGTTATTTGCCGATTTGAACATGGTAGCCTTGCAAAAAGGCGATGTGCTTGGTGATGCTTATGAATACCTAATCGGACAGTTTGCGATGGAGTCTGGAAAAAAGGCAGGAGAATTCTATACGCCAAGACAAGTCAGCGAAGTTATGGCACAAATCGCAGCCGCTAAGGCATCGAACATTAAATCTATCTACGACCCCACCGTGGGATCTGGCTCTCTACTTCTTACGGTAAAAAAACATTTGAGTGAAGACGTTCAAAAGGATTTAAGTTACTATGGGCAAGAAAAGAATACAGCGACTTATAACTTAACTCGCATGAACTTGCTACTTCATGGCGTTCGTCCTGAAAAAATGACGATTAAAAATGGGGATACCTTATCGCAAGACTGGCCAGAAGACCCAGACCAACCGAATGAGGGTGTGCTGTTTGATGCTGTAGTGATGAACCCACCCTACTCCGCTAAGAATTGGAATAAATCAGGATTGAAAGTGAGCGACCCACGTTTTGAGATTGCTGGCACATTGCCTCCGGACTCAAAGGGAGACTTTGCTTTCCTTTTGCATGGGCTTTACCACTTGGGGCAAAACGGAACAATGGCGATTGTATTGCCTCATGGCGTTCTCTTTCGTGGCTCATCTGAGGGCACCATTCGCAAGAGATTAATAGAAAAAAATCGCATCGACACGATTATCGGTTTGCCCAGCAACCTGTTTACCAATACAGGTATCCCTGTGTGTATCCTTATTTTGAAAAAGAACAGAGATGTTGGCGACCCTGTTCTTGTGATTGACGCATCAAAAAGTTTTATTAAGGTTGGAAAGCAAAACGTGCTACAAGAAAAAGACATCGCTAAAATTGTAGATACCTATGTGGAACGTGCCGAAATAAAAGGCTATAGCCATTTAGCTACAAGAGAAGAACTGATCAAAAACGAGTACAACATGAATATCCCCAGATACGTTGAAGCAATTGACGAAGAAATTCCCCATGATGTAGATGGCCATTTATACGGTGGTATTCCACAAAAAAATATCAATGAACTTAAAATATTGCAACAGGCGGTAAAAGATGTGCTAGATTCTGCCCTGTCTCCTGTTCGTGATGGCTATTCTGTACTGACAAAATCCATAAGCGAGTTGACAGATGATGTGCGAAACGATTCTCGTGTGGTTGCAAGTTCTTCGGAAGTTAAAGCAAAATCAGAAGTATTCATACAGAAATATTGGGATAAGTTGCGAAAAATTGATAGTGTCTCGCATATGAATCCTCTCATGGAGGAAATGCTTGTTAACATAAAAGAAACCCTTTTAGAGTATAACTTTATTGATGTTTATGATGGCTACCAAATTGTTGCTGAGATTTGGAAGGATGCTTTAACCCATGATACCGAGTTGATAGCAGGAAGTGATTTTTATACGATAGGTCGTACTCGTGAGCCAAATATGGTCACCAAAGGAACTGGTGACAAAAAACGTGAAGAGCAAGATGGCTGGATTGGGGCAATAGTTCCCAATGATTTAATTGCAAAGCGTTTATATAGCAATGAACTGCAAGCAATAGAAAACAAAAAAATTCGTGTTAGCGAAATTGAAACAGAACTTACTGAATTGGTAGAGGCTGCTAAGGTTGAAGACAGTGATGAAAATACCGCTTTATATGATGCTTTAAAGAAAAATGAAGACGATGAACCGCAAGATTCATTTGACAGCAAGGCCGTTAAAGCGGAACTTAAAAAAGCAACCAAGGGAACTTTTGCGTATGACTTGCTGAAAAAAGTGGAGGGCTTAATAGATGAAAAGTCTTCACTAGGCAAAGAAATAAAAGTGGAAGAAAAAGAACTAAGTGAAGCGATCTATGAGAGAATCCCTGTATTGACTGATGAAGAAATAGATGCTCTTGTTTTCGAAAAGTGGTTTGGTACGACTGTAGCTGATTTGGTGAATTTGGTTGAGAAGCCACTCAAAAGCGAACTTGCAACTTTGGAAATGCTACATAAGCGTTATGCGAACACGCTCACTGAACTGGATTGCGAGATTGACAAACTAGAAAGTGAATTTGAAGCCTTGATGAGCGAACTGGTGGTGTTGTAGATGGCTGAAAGTGAGAAGTTGGTGCCAAAAAGACGATTCAAGGAGTTTGAAAATGCTCAAGCATGGGAGCAAAGTGAGTTTACAGATGTTTTTGTGACGCTTCAAAACAACTCATTACCCAGAGCAGAATTAAACAGCGAACGAGGCATTGCAAGAAATATACATTATGGTGATATATTAATTAAATTTGGCGAGTGTTTGGATGTCAGTAAAGAAGATATCCCTTTTATTAATAATGAAATTTCTGTGCAGAAATACAAAACATCGTACTTGCGGAATGGCGATATAGTTATTGCAGATGCGGCAGAGGATGAAACAGTTGGAAAATGCAGTGAAATAGTGGGTTTAACTAATGAAATACTTATTTCTGGCTTACATACAATTCCGTGTAGAGCAAAGCTAAGTTTTACATCAGGGTATCTTGGTTACTATATGAATTCTAATTCATACCACAATCAACTTATTCCATTAATGCAAGGAACTAAAGTCTCCTCAATATCAAAATCAGCATTACAAACCACAGCCGTTTTATATCCAAAATCAGTGAAAGAGCAATCAAAAATCGGGAGCTATTTTGCTCAACTGGACAATCTTTTAACCATTCAACAGCACAAATTAGAAAAGATAAAGTCACTAAAATCTGCTTATTTGTCGGAAATGTTTCCAGCTGAAGGAGAGCGTGTGCCAAAACGCCGATTTGCTGGATTTACTGGTGATTGGGAACAGCATAGGTTCAAAGACAACATCGTTTCAATACAAACAGGAACCAACTTATTGGGTTCTGAAGTCAATAAAGGAATTCCTCTCTTGAAAATGGGAAATATCCAACGAGGTGTTTTTTCGTTAAGTAAATTAGAGTACTTGTCAGAAAAAGAGCAAGTATCTAAAGAAAATATTGTCAAATATAAAGATTTCCTTTTTAACACAAGAAACACTTTAGAACTTGTTGGTAAAGGAGCAACATGGGTTGGAGAAAGTGACAAATATGCATTTAATAGTAATATTGCTCGTTTTGAATTTAACGGAATAGATACAATATTTTATAACTATCTATATAATACGAGCAGCATGATTTATCAAGTTCACGCGAGGGCTGTGGGAACCACAAGTGTTGCCGCTATTTATCCTAAAAGTTTAAATTCAATGGAATATACGTTGCCCAAGTTGGATGAGCAGAAGAAAATCGGAAAATTACTATTAAGCCTCGACAACCTCATCACCCACCACCAACACAAACTAGAAAAACTACAAAACATAAAAAAAGCATTCTTGCACGAGATGTTTATTTAGGAAGGAGCACGCCATGAGCAATGCAACAAAAGATGCCTCAGAGAAAAACTTTCAAGAGAACTTTGTCCGTGAGCTAACTAAGTACAAATGGGAAGCTCCTGATTTTCTAGATGGTAATAAGAAAAAGGTTACTGTAGATGATTTGGTTAAGCACTGGCGAGATGAGCTCAATCGTATCAATGCGGATCAGCTTGAAGGCGTGCCCCTTACCGACGGCGAGTTTAAGCAAGTGATGACAAAGGTCCGCCAAATCAGTAACAGCTATGAAGCTGCCAAGATTCTAGCGATTGAAGAATCTAAAGGCAAGATTGACGGTATCTATCGAGACGATAATCCAAAACTGACAAGAAAACAAATTACGCTGACGATTTTCAAAAAAGCGGAAGTACGTGGCGGTGATTCAAGCTATAAAATTGCTCGTGAAGTTGTAACGCCCACAACAGACCAAAATGGCACACCTAACCGTTTTGATATTGTCTTGCTGATTAACGGTTTGCCTTTAATTAATATTGAGCAAAAGCGTACAGATAAATCATTAGACGAGGCGTTTGGGCAATTTATAAGATATTACCGTGATTGTGAGTATACCAATAATTTTATGGCATTTTCACAGATGATGGTGATTATGACGGAGATAGAAACTCGTTATTTTGCTACACCAAAATCAATCGGCGGTTTTAATCCCAGTTTTGTATTTCATTGGTCAGATAAGAAAAACAAGCAAATCAACAACTGGAAACAAGTGGTTGAGCATTTTCTTATGATTCCTATGGCTCACCAAATGGTAGGCGATTATCTAGTTATTGATGAAGCACTGGAAGAAGAGAATAGACGTCATTTGCTTATGCGTCCCTATCAAGTCTACGCCCTCCAGTCTATTGAAGCTGCTGCCTTTGGTTGGGACAATGACGAGAAAGTACCACACGGAGGTTTTGTGTGGCACACCACAGGTTCAGGAAAAACCATCACAAGTTTTAAGACTGCATTATTTCTTTCAACCCGAGCTGGTTTTGATAAAGTGATTTTTTTAGTAGATAGACGTGAGCTTGATAATAGAACAAGTGCAAATTTTAAAGCTTATGCAGCATATGAGCCTGTTTCTGTCGATGATACAAAGCATACATATCATTTGAAAAAGCAATTAAAGTCTGCTAAAACTGGAATTATTGTGACAACAACATTTAAGTTACATGGACTTGTAAAAGAGATGGAAGATGCACATGATAACAGCCTCGCCGACAAAAAAATAGTATTCATTATTGATGAGGCTCATCGCACAACCATGGGGCAAATGATGGGTCAGATCAAAGGCTACTTTAAGAAGAATGGATTGTTCTATGGATTTACAGGAACACCACTCTTTGATGAAAACAAAGTCAAAGGAAAAGTGAATGAAAAAAGCGAGGTCATTAACACCACCGAGAAACTATTTGGCCCAAACTTACATCAGTATACAATTGATGAAGCAATTTCTGATGGTAATGTTTTAGGTTTTAACGTGGATTATATTAACACCGGTGAATTTAGGACTTATGATGATTTGCGAGATGAGCTTATAGGTAAAATCAAAGAAGAAAAACCAGACGAAGCAGAGCAAGATATAGAACGCTTGGTATATGGTTGGTCCGAAGCTGAAGTAGAATCTCAAGCGGCAAAGAAAAAAATTCTTATTTATCAAGATGATACACATATCCCAAGAGTTGTCGAGCGAATTCTCGCCAACTGGAATAATCAATCACGAGAACGTCAGTTTAATGCTATTCTGACAGTTGCTTATAAGAATCGTGTTGTCTCCTATTATGAGGAGTTTAAAAAGCAATTGATCGGTAGCCATGCGAAGCTGAATGTGGCGATGACATTTAGCTTTGGCAATGAGAATGACCCCGATAATATTGATCCTAAAATCATCAAGGGTATGTTTAAGGACTATGCAGGCTTTACAGGTATTGAATTTATTGCAGGTGATAAAAAACGCGGCGAAGATGCTTATTTTGAAGATGTAGTAGAACGTGCTACTAGAGGCGGCAGTGGCAGAAACGAAAAAAATATAGATTTAGTAATTGTTGCGGATCAGCTTTTAACAGGGTATGATTCCAAACGTCTTAATACCCTGTATGTTGACCGCTCGCTTGAGCTTCAGGGGTTAATCCAAGCTTATTCACGCACAAATAGGGTGTTTGATAAATCAAAGGAATTCGGTAGTATTGTTAATTTTCAGTATCCTAGAATGACTGTGGAAATTGTAAATACTGCTTTAGAATTGTATGGTAGCGGCGGCAAGAGTAGCACTGCCATTGTTGACCTCTACATAACAGCAGTTAGGAAATTAAAAATCAAAATTGATGAGATGCTTCCGACCTTACCAGACCCGACTGCATGGGCGATTCTAAAAAACGAAAAAAAAGAAAAAGAGATATTTATTCTTGCCTGTAAAGATGCCGCCGAGCAGCTAAATTTGGTTATGCAGTATTATGAGTTTGCTTGGGACGATAGTGCTTTTGGTATGAATGAGCACACTTGGTTGCAATATGCGGGTGCGTTCAAGAATCTCACGCATAAGCCAGGCTCCCCTCCTCCACCTGCAATTATCAAACCCCTTGTCGGCAAAACAAAACTGGCAGGAACGCAAGTGATTGATGCGGCACATATTTTGAGTCTGATTGGTTCTAAGGTTGCTAGCAGTGGTGGTATACAGACAGTCGATGATGAGACCTTGCGTATTATCCACGAGCAAATACAAGAACTTAGTAACATGGGTGAAAATGAGCAAGCCGTGCTTTTAAAAGAATTTGTGGACACGGAGTTAGTTGCAGGAAATTTACCTAGCAGTAAGAATTTCGATGAGTCGTATGATGCTTGGAAAAAGAACAGATTGCAGCGTGTAGTGGATGCTTTTGCCAAAGATTGGGGTATAGAAGTAGCGATGCTTCAAAGATCCGTAGAGTCATATAAAGATTCACAGCCGGATGTTGTTCCGTACATTGATGAACTCGTTAATCGTGTTGATTTTGATAGGGCAATAAATCAATCTGCAGGTAATAAGTTAAGACATATCATGACATTGACCAAGGAATTGCCGATATGGATTGCAACAATTAGACAAAAATATAGCTAATTGATATGGGAGGAAAAAACATGAAACGCATAACTACAGTTATAACAGCTTTCGTGCTATTGTTATCCATTTTAACTGCTTGCTCAAAAGCAGATAAGGTGCCCACCCCCGAAGAAGTGAACCTTGGTGAGATGTTAGGGACGAATGCAACTCAGACTCCAATGCCTCCAATCAATGCCGAGCCGCTTGCTCATTCTCTGACGTTTGCTGACTACGACAATTATGTGTATTCTGGCACACCCTCAATACCAGATTATAAAATTGATGCGGGATTAACGAATGTTGACAATTTAATGCAATTCTCGCCCGATAATCATGACTGGAGCACCTCTTTCGGTTATTGGCATTCTAATAATGAGCTATCCGACGAAGCGACTAAGCTAATCGAGCAAAATGGCTTTGCCGTTTCAGATAAGTACTCTTACAGTGAGTTCTTCCAAATTTATGAAGCCAATAGATACGAAAGCGTTCCCAATTTCATCACAGCCGATGCGGCAACACACACATTTCATCTCATGTTTGACTATGTGCTAAAAGACTTGGAACAAAACAAACTGCACGACATTTTGATACAGCTAAGCAATGGAATGACTGAAAAATCATATGCTCAATACAAAGAACTGAAAGGCACATCATTTGAAACCGCCGCTTTGCGTAATACAGCGTTTTTCAGTGTAGGAAGCAAGTTGCTCGATAGCAACTTTTCCGTCCCAGCCGAAGCCAATGACCTCGTGTCGCAAGAGCTTGCACTGATTCACGCCCAAGCTGGTATAAACGAGTCGCCTGTTATCAACTTTGGTGGCAATTCGGATCCATTCTTAACTGATTACTCGCAGTATATTGTGCGGAGTCACTACAACCAAACGGAACAATTGCAAGCGTACTTCAAGGCAATGATGTGGTACGGCCAGATTACTTTCCGCTCAAGCAATGCGGACGAAGTTAAATCTGCATTACTGCAAACCTCTGCCTTGACGGACGCCAATCTAGCATCGCTTTGGACAAATATTTTTGAACCGACTAACTTCTTTGTAGGCGAGTGCGATGACATAACCTATTATCAATACGCCGAAGCTCTCAAAGATTTGTACGGTACAAAAATTAGCTCCTTGCCTGAAATTACTAATGAATCGCAGTTTGCTAAAGCATTGGAATTGATCAGGAAGATAGCGCCGCCACGAATCAACTCGATACCGATACACGACACGCAAGACAAGGAACCCGCCATTACAGGCTACCGCTTTATGGGTCAACGCTTTACCTTGGATGCCTATATATTTCAGAATTTGATAGACCGAGATGTGAAAGATAGGATGTTGCCAAATTCACTGGATATTCCAGCTGCTTTCGGTTCAGAAGCCGCTCGTGAGCTTCTGTCTGATGACTTGGCCGCATATCCTGAGTACCCTAAACAACTGACGATGTTGCAAAGTGAAATTTCCAAAATATCTCAAGATGTATGGACATCGAACCTGTACTGGTCGTGGATGTATATGCTTCTTCCATATACCGATGCACCAGTTGGAAGCGGCTACCCCACTTTCATGAAAAACCCCGCATGGACACAGAAGGAGTTAAACTCGTTCCAAGGCAGTTGGACAGAACTGAAACATGATACACTGCTTTACGCAAAAGCTGCCATGGCCGAAATGGGTGGCGGTGGCGAGGAGGTTCCAGAACAACCTGATGATAGAGGATATGTTGAGCCTAACCCTGTCGTTTTCGGCAGACTTGCCGCCCTTGTTAAACAAACTAAAAACGGACTACAGAAGCGAGACCTTCTGACACAAGAAGCTGATGAAGCGTTAAGCGTTCTGTATAACCTTTCCGTGCAGTTGACTAAAATCTCTGAAAAAGAACTTGCAAACGCTCCGCTGTCTGACAACGATTATGAGTTCATACGAACTTTTGGCGGCGAATTGGAGCATATTTGGGATACAGCAAAGAGCTATGAGCTTTCACAGACGGTTGATGCGTTCTCGGGCGAACTACTCGGGAGCATGGCCAAGGATCAATACTTGTTTCAGCATCCTTGCGGCGTAATTGCTGATGTAGCCACCGACCCGAACGGCTTAGCCCTTGAAGAAGCCACAGGTTTTGCCAAAACGATATTCGTCGTGTTCCCACGTGATGGAAAGCTTGTGTTGGGTAGCGGTGCGGTATTTTCGCAGTACGAGTTCACCGTACCACTTAGCGAACGTGTCACGGATGAACAATGGCATGAACGAATGAATCAGGGTGACATGCCAGAGATAGCCAATTGGAAACGGAGCTTTATGTGCGATGTGGGTCAAACACGTTATTCTAACTAACATGGCAAAACGAAAACTAATATTTATCTTTCTGCTGGTGATGCATTCTTGTCTGCTGGCATCGTGCACAGGCAACCATGCATCCAAGGAAACTACTAAAGTTTCTGACGAATTTCGCAGTTTCCTTGCTACACATAAAACGGAAAGTTCAGATCTCGTGAGCGACAGTTTTGACAGTTATCAATTTACATTGGAAAACGGACGGCTCAGTATCATTGGTACAGATAACACCGAAGTTTGGCGTTCAAACGAGGAATGGTATGTTGACTCATTTAAAATTGGAGATGTCAACTGTGACCAAATATTGGATATTGCGTTTGTTGTGTGGAAGTCTTATAGCTTCGGTGCCAAACATCCAGCTCGAATGACAAACGAAGACGCCGCCATTTTGTGTCATCTATTTGTATATTCAATCAAAGATAATCGAGTGAAGCCTCTTTGGTGTTCGTCAAATCTACCACGTCCCATCTACTCATTTGAGTTAAACGAGGACGGCGAACAAACGCCAACACAATCCGGCGTACGTCTTGTCACTTTGGAGGGAACTTATACGGAAGATCACAGTGAAACAACGCCAACCGAATACATGTATGAATGGAGCAGTTGGGGATTTAGTCCGATGATTACACCTTCTGCTCCTCCGAACAAAAGGTAATCCCACCGATTCTTCGCTATTTTCTTTATGACCAACCATATCGCTCGCCTTGAAGAAGCATACTAAAGTTTTACATTGTATTCTGGCATATGGCGAGATGGGGCTCGATAACAAGACTCAATTGGCGTTAAAGCAGATTGAAAATTGGTTTGGTACGGCGAAACCTGTTTATAAAATTGAGGATTTATGTTAGTAAGTAGATTTGATTAGTTCAGGCGGAAAGTGTGTAGCGATGTGATCTATTGAACAGAGAATCCAAAGGGCTTTGGTAGCTTTTTGGATTTTTTTGTTTTATTTTGGAACAGTGTGTGATAGAATGGAATTTAAGATACCAATTGAGTTAGTTTATTTTGGAATGAACAAAAATTGTAATCAGGTTTTCTGTATTTATATAATGGGAAGCAGTAAAACAAGCTGCAAGCGGTAGTTAATATCAATAATGGGAATTTGATAATATCAAAATACTTATTATCGTATTTAAATAGGCGGCGAAATATTTATTAGTTTTTGAATAAAGGATGAAGATGATATGTTAAACTACGCAAATCTAAATGATGTAGAATTTGAATACTTGTGCCAGGATGTAATGTCAAAAAAACTTGATGTAGATCTAAGACATTTTGCCGCCGGCAGAGATGGCGGCATAGACCTTGCAGATTCAACAAATAAACCAAATACTATTGTTCAAGTGAAGCATTATGTTAAATCAACTGTTAGTGCCTTGATTACATCGTTAGCAAAAGAAATTGAAAAAGTAGAAAAACTGAAGCCGACACAATACTATATATGCTGTTCAAAAGAATTATCAGCAATAAAAATTAATGAAATCTATTCAATGTTTTCAGATTACATGGATTCGGACAAAAACATCATAACTCTTAACGAAATTGAAGATTTTTTAACTGATGGTGCAAATATTGATGTTTTAAGAAAACATTATAAGTTGTGGATTTCTTCAACTAGTATTTTGCAGGATTTACATAATAACGATATTTTTATAGATTGTGAATCCTTTCTTGCATCTATTAATAGAGATCAAAAATATTTTGTTCAAACTTCTGCATATAATCAAGCGCTAAAATGCTTATCTAAGCATAAGACGTTATTTCTGACAGGTGATCCGGGCGTAGGTAAAACAGTAACATCCAAAATGTTGATTTTGAATTATGTGGCAATAGATTACAGGGTACGATACACAACCGATGTAACCGATTTAGCTTCTTTAAAAAGGGCATTAGCTCAAGACAGAAATGCTAAGGAAGTAATATTACTAGATGACTGTTTTGGACAAGCCTATTTTGAAATGAAATCATCTCAAGGTACTGAGTTATTATCATTAATAAGGTTTGTAAACGCTTCAAAATACAAGCTATTAATACTAAATTCAAGAATAACGATATTTCAGGAAGCTCGCATAAAAACCCCTGAACTTGTAAATAGCTTTGAAAACAAAGAGTTCAAGGTACAAATAATCAATATGTCAGCTATGTCCGACTTGGAAAAAGCGAAAATATTATACAACCATATGTATTTTTGCACGGAAAATGAGGGTTACTTCAAAGCAATTAAAACCAATAAAAACTATATACCTATAATCAAGCACAAAAACTATAATCCTCGTATTATTGAGTTCGTTTCAAATCCAAATAGATATAGTGGAATCCCTGTGAGTGAGTATTATACTTTTGTAAAACAATGTTTGGACAATCCTCATATGGTATGGGATAACGAATACGAAGAACGAATGCAAGTAGTTGACAGATGTTTCCTTATGACTCTATTTTCACTTTCAAATACAACTGTTTCATGCGAATTAGTCGAAAAATGCTTTTTGTATAGAGTTCAAAGCATGGATGGCATGGATACAACAATAAACCAATTTGACCGTTCGTTAAAAAGACTTCAAGGTTCTTTCGTTAAAATAGTAGACGAAAATGGTTGCAAAAAGCTTTCGATGCTTAATCCATCTATTAATGATTACTTAAATTCCAAATTAGCGGGGAACCCTTTAGAGCGAAATCACATTTTGAAATCAGCAGTAATGATTCAGCAGTATAAACGATTGTTATCTAAAGAAAAAGCCGATGCTAAATTATCTTCGCTTTTTGAAACTGGTGAAATTTCTGACAACATATTTGAGAGCGAGAAAGGAAAAGACGGATATATCGCAGCTTATATAGCAATTAATTCAATTAAAAATATTGCATATAAGGAAAATATCTTTCAATATCTTAAAAATGTTGATGATGTTGATGATTATGATAAATCTACAATATCCTCAACCAATATAATAGTAAAGCTTTTCGAAGAGAGCTTATTTAATTTCTATAAATTAGATGAATTTTTTACAGATTTAAGACTGTTGAAAACAATGCTCTCTGAATTTCAATTAGAAGATTTGCCGCAAATACTGTCTGCATGTTATCCTTATTTTGAAGTTGAGGATGGATTCATAGAGATGTGTGAAGAAGTAGTAAATGAGGCTGTATCATTGTATTGCTGTGATGTAGATGCATCTTCTTTTAAAATAGATGTAGGACGGCTATTGAGTGAGAATAAAAAGGTCTTTCAATGTGGAGTTGATGAATACGACAGTGAGCCAAATATTGATGCTACTGTAGAAGCGATCGAAAAAGAAATTAAAGATACTGTAGAAAAGGAAATTGATTATTTATTAAATGATCTTCCGGGAGACTTGAGTGGGTGTCGGTTTGTATATGCCCCCCATGAAATTTCTATTGATGGCGTTGAGGATTTAGTGAATGATTATTTAACAAGTGATTATGACGATGATAGTTATCATGATTATGAACCAAGTTCAAACGGTGATATAGACTTGATTTTCAGTAGATAATAAGTCGGAACAAAGGTATAAGAAAATGAGTATTATGGAATCTCAAAATCCAATTATGTTTAAAAATATAAGTTTATAAATCATTGATGAACTACCCATTATAAGCCAGACTGTGTGAAAACGAACAATAAAAATGAGGTAGTAGCAATGGATGTGTACAAAATTAAATATTGGTTTGAGCATGGGGGCGGTTGTCTTTGGGGCGACAATAATGTCACAAAGGACAAGAATGGCTACTTTATCGCTCCTGACTTATTATCTTTAAGTGACATCTTGAAACGGCATAATTTTCTAACAGCGTTTTGATTTAAGAATTGCACAAATTTGAATGCCCTGCATGGCAAAACCATCACAAAATATCTTTGGTACAGATACTCTGAAAAGCGTGGGAAATAACAGAAAGTAATCCGTCCTGTGAGCGTGCCGTCTATCAATACAACAGATATTGTAATGGGTTGCTTTTTATGCAGATAAGAAAATTATTATCGGTCCACGTTTGAGAGCTGTTCGTTTTCAATAGTGCTCTTCTTAGGCGGTTCCGTTCGCTTTGGTATCGTTACCGTAATTTTTGTTCCTCTGCCCACTTCCGACTGAACATCTAAGCTATATTGATCATTAAAATAAATGTCTAACCTAGTGAGAACATTGGAGATGGCATATCCTTGTCCTTTGACAAACATTTGTTCATCAGAACCTTCTACAGGACGGCTAAAAACTTTGGCAACTTGATCTTCGTCCATGCCAATGCCATTGTCCTCCACAGTAAACATAATCATGTTTTCAATTTCTTTCCCACAAACTCGAATCTGACAATTGGATAACTTGTGCTCAAGTCCATGGACGATTGAATTTTCTACCAACGGCTGCAAAAAAAAATGGGGTGTATAGTAATCTAAAATAGCGTCGTCAATCAATATTTCATAGTCAAGTTCGTCAGATTTCAAAGATCTTTGAAGGGAGAGGTAATGTCCCAAAAAACCTTTTTCGTCCTTTATGCTAATCCACGGGCTGCCTCGGTTTAGGGCTATCCTAAAGAGTCTAGCCAAAGAGTAGATGTCTTGAGCCATGTCGGCTCTGCCTGTACTTTGGGCTTTCCAATATATCAAATCCAGTGTGTTATATAAAAAATGCGGATTAATTTGAGCTTCCAATACTGCCATTTCTGATTCTTTTTCTTTTAACTTGATACGATAGTTTTGATCCACAAGGGCTTTAATGTGATTGACCATTTGATTATAGCTGCTTGTCAGCATACCAATTTCATCATTGTATACTACTCGTACATTTTGGTTAAAGTCACCCTCTTGAAATTTTTTCATGGACACCAAAAGTTCTTTCATGGGCGAAGTTATCGTCGATGTAATTAATGTAGTAATGAAAATAAAGACCAAGACAGATGTAAGTGCTATAATAATGATGGTGTAAGCGGTACCTGCTAGGCTATGCATTGCCACTGTTGCGGGTGCGTATAAATATGTAGTCCAACCGAGCATATTCTGTTTATCAAAATATATCGCATTTTTACCATTATCCATATATTTAACGCCTTGATTCTCTTGAAAACTTTCGTATTCAAATTCATGTCCAAACCGCATTAAAACTTCGCCCTTTGCGTCAACAACCAAAACGCCTCTGTTGTTTTCTCTGTTAATGGCAGAGTAGTTATTTTCAAATATTTTTTCATCAACGCCCAACAAAAGATAACCAATCGTCTTGAAACTAGCCTGTGGATCTTTAATGGTGCGTATAAAAAGCAATTTGTCCGCACTGTTATGCTGAATAATACTGGTATCAGATTGGGATAACAAATAACCATTGAAATCTTTTTTTGACGATATAAAATCTCCCAAAATTGGGCTTGTCACCAATTGATCATAAGGTTGAAGCCCAAAACTGGAATCCACAGCCAAATACCAGCCATTGGGTATTCTATCTGGGGAAATAATGGCAATGAATTTTATAGCATCTGTGGAAAGTATCACGCTATAAAGTTGATCTTTCAGTATATCCTCCGAGGCGGCATCAGAACGTCCTGATAAATAATCAATCACCCCTTTATTGGCATATGGTGAGGACGAAATACTAAGCATTTCATTTTGAAGCGAGACGGCGAAGTTATTAAATTGATCAATCAAATCTGTGTTTGTCTTATGCATTTGAATTTCAAATTCGTTATGGGCGTTTTGTATTACTATGAAGGAAAGCAAAAATCCAAACGCTATAATAAGCAGACTCATGCGAAATACAATTTTTGTACGGATACTAAGATTTTTTGAAAAAGGCTGCAAAAAACGTTGTATTATTTTATTTTGTTTATCCATGATGTCTCCACCTTTTTCATTAAATACTCATATCATACCCCATAATTTAATATTGCACAATGTAGAACATCAATGAATAGAAAATTGCAATGGCTCTTCAACGGAAATTTCAAATTCATCTTGCACACAAGTATCAGTGGCAGTGCAAATTTTTTCTTTGCCCAAATAACGGACTGTCTTGGAAGCAAATGCAGAACAATCAAAAGCGTAAAGGCTTAATTTGCCACCCAGAATGGATAAAACAATACTTTCTTTCGTTATCAAAACAACACCCCATGCTGAGTCAATGCTCCAGAGAAACTTTCCACAAGCATCTGCTGCGGGGTGGAATCCCATCCTTTTGTTTGCCATATCGAAAGAGAAGCCGCTGTATGCTAAAAGCAGTCCGAAGCTTGCCATACTTCTTGCATAGTTTGAGCCGCATTCAATTTCATTAAAGGGATTTCTCTTGTAGCCGTCATAGCGAGCCCTGATTGCTCCGACAATGGTTTCTGCCTCTTCAATCATGCCCGACTGAATCATATGACAAGCGACTTGGTACTCAAACCCATGCATGGTTTCGCCATTATATGTGATCGGAATGACAGGTTTTTCTCGTCCGTCTGGCCAAGAACACATAATCATGCCGCTTTCATCATTTAGGCAGAACAGCCGCCAAGGATTTACATAGTCTCTCATTGATGGGATGAAATTGTATTTCATAAGACTTTTCAGTGCAGTTTTTGTTCTGGTTGGGTCGAAAATATTGCCAAGCCCGCAGTTGTTGGCATGCCATTGCGCCAAGACTTGGTCAATAATAAGCCCTCCTCCCAGTTGGTACTTGATTTGTTGATTTTCATCATTCCAATATACATCAATGGTACGATCTCCATACTCACAGAGCTGGTCTTTAAATGGTTCCAATATGCCTTTGTCTGCAATATCAATTGTTTGACCATAATATTCGCCATTCCAGAGGTTTTCTTCCACAAACGCTGATCCTTTTTTAAATAGATCATCATATTCCTTTTGTTTGTCTATTTCGCCAAGGTATGCCGCCATTTCGGATGCTGCTCGCAACGCACAGAGGTAAAAACCCTGTAGCCATGAGTTGGGGCCAAAAAGTTCCATGTCTAGCGTATGGTGTTGTCTTCCTGTTATGACACCTGTTTTATTAATATCCCACTGGTCTTCATTGGTGGAAGCCCAAGCGTACTCCAGTGCGAGCTTAATCTTATCCCAATTTTTTCTAAGCCAGTCCCCATCACCGCATATTTTCCAATCCCTATATGCTTTTATGACAGCACCCATCTGTCCATCGACACAGGCACGGAAATCAATAGGAGGTGTACCCAGCGGAAGCTGTAAACGGAATCCCATTCGCCCATCGTTTCTCATGCTATGAGTAAATTCCAAATCTCTCATCGAACGCTCTAGCTTGGGAAACAAAAACGGAAGTGCATACGCATAATTCCAAACATGTTGGCAAGAGCCTTCGCAGCAACCTGAATTGTCGATGCAACCTTCAAATCCATAAAACGAGCCATCCGCAAGACGTAAAACCGTCGGTGTTTTAAGAATGGAAATATTAGCCGAAATAGCATCCAGTGCTTCTATTGGAAGTGAACTAGAAAACAGTGCGTCATGAAACTGTTTTGTTTTTTTGTACAAATTTTCATAGTGTCCAAGTGCGTAAACCGCACAGTCATATGCACTCTGGAAACGAGATGCATAGTAGTTTTTCCAAGTTGCGACTTCCTCTTGTTTTTTCTTTCGGTAAATAATATCCCAGTTTTTTGACATGGTAGGAAAATACCACGCCAAAACGAAGCGAACCTTGGCAAAATCCCCAGCTCTTACATGGGTATGGGCAGCCAAAACAGCCACGTCATTAGTCGTTTGTTGTTTGGATTGGAAATCGCCATTAAAACTACGATTTTTAAATTTGCCGGGTAATGACAGTTCATGCCAGTACATTTCGATTCCATCGCTCCAACCGCCACGATACCAATATTCCTGATAACTTACATCACAATGATCTGTCCCTATACAAAAGTTGCCAAACAATGGACTGTCGGGGTGATGCTCATTGCATTCCAACCGTATCAACGAGTTTTCATTGTTTTGCTCAAAACGGTGCTCCACTTTTTGTGTACCAACGTTATTTTGAACGGCAAATTCATTGGTGTAGTATAAATCATCGGCAGTTGTGTTATGGATGTAAATTTCAAAAAAAGCCGCCGGTAGTGAGCTATTCTCATCATCAAGTGGTATAAACGGATTAAAAGCTGTCATACTTACATTCCCATAAAAACTTTCATCGGAAAAATCAATTGTTGCCAATGGGAATTCGCCTGTAAACACCGCATCTTTGAAATGCGGAAACCCAGCCATCGTACTTGGGTCGGGACCAAATCCGTATCCAGTGTGAATGGCTTTTCCTTTTGTATTACCCATATAGTGAGGGGGCAAATCAGAATTAAGTACACGGGTATCCATTACTTTGCCATCTTTTTCTGTTTTAATCGCAAAGTGACTATATCCATTGTTGCTTTGTTTGTTGGGTGAGCCAAAAACTTCCCAATCCACCAAACGCCCGCTTCCAGAAAGCCCCACGCTTCCTGTGCCAATCCCTCCCAATGGGAAAGATATGGCGTGGGTTTTTTGACCTGTATATTTCATCAAACCAACTCCTATTCTTTAACGGCACCAGCCATAATGCCCGCCGTAATTTTTTCACTAAACAAGCAGAATATAATAACGCATGGAAGAGCACTGATTGACATGACGGCAAACTGCGATGCCAAATCCTGCCCATGCTCTGTAGTAAACTTCACGATGGAGAGCGGAAGCGTTTTATAAGTTTCACTGCTCAAAAAAGTAGCAGCCATAACGAACTCATTCCAACAACTTAAAAATGTTGTAATACCAATGCTTGCCATCGCCGGTTTTGTCAATGGAGCTACCAGTTCAAAAATTACCTTAAAAGTTCCGCAGCCATCTATCTCAGCCGCTTCAATAAGCGAGTTAGGAATACCCTTCATAAAACCGCTCATCATGAAAACGCCAAATGGCACATTAAATGCAATATAAGGAATTAACATAGAAAAATAAGTATCTCGAATGCCTAGATTTTGAAAAACGATATAGTTTGGAATCAATGTGGTATGTGCTGGTATCATCATACCCATGAGCATGATGATAAATAAAAGCCCCCTACCCTTCCATTGCATTTTAACAAAAGCATAGGAAAGCGTAATCACAAGAAAAAGAGTAACGATGATTGTAATGGTGCAAACTATCACGCTGTTTAGCATAAACATGGGGACATTTCCGTTTACCCATGCATTCACATAATTAATCCATTGGGGTGGAGCGGGTATTTTAAGCAAGCCAGAAACAAAGAAGTCGCTGTTTTTAAGTAAAGAGAAGTTAAACAGATAAACAAGAGGGTACATCTGAATCACTACAGCCACTAAAGCTATGATCATCAGTATGGGGCTAGGTTTTTTATATTCTTTCATACTCCACCTCCTAATCAGTAATATCTTTTTGCGATAATCTGAAATAAATGATTGTGACAAGGACACATATCAGTGCAAAAACAACATTAATCGCATTTGCATAACCGATTTGGAATGTCCTAAATGCCCTTAAATACATATAGTTTGCAACAAATTGTGTGGAATTAACAGGAGCACCGTCCGTGGACATCATTATGATTTCCATTGTCTTTAATGCACTGATAACGGCTGTCGCCAGAAACACAGACATAACAGGGAGCAACATGGGAAGCGTGATACGAAAGTGAAGAAACAACCCCGATGCACCATCTACCGCTGCTGCTTCAAAAACGTCTTCGGGTAGGCTTTTAATCGCAACATAATCATATAAGAAGCTCCAACCCCAACCAATCCAGATTGCCATGACGATAATAGCAAATAACGCCGTGTCAGGATCACCTAGCCAGTTCTTAGCAAGCGAATCAAGACCAACGGCTCTCAAAACTGTATTGATTGCACCATAATCTGGATTATAAAGCTGAACCCATATTTTGACAAGTACAATTACATTAATAACAGACGGAATAAAGAGAATGGTGCGGAGTGGTTTTTCTATCCTATCCGGCAACTTTCTTAAATTCCAAGCAACGATGATGGCGAGCGGGTGCGATATAAAAATATAGCCAAGTGCAAGCAACAGTGCATGACCCAATGAACGCCAAAAAATCTTATCATCTAATAACTTTATGTAGTTATCCATACCAACAAATTTGCCTTGAGATAGACCTGATGCACTGGTCATTGACATTTGTATACTCATAATCAACGGATATAATATACCGCCGAAAAAAAACAATAACCCGGGTAGGAGAATTACAAACACAGTTGCATAGTGCTTTATGGTTTTTTTTGTTTTGGCTGTCATTTTTTCACTCCTTTTCATTTGATTAAAAAAGACTGTCAGTGTTAACCGACAGTCCTTGTTTTTATTCTACTTGGTTAGCTGCGGCAGATTCGTCTGTTTTTTGCCAAAATTCTTCGGCACTGATTTGTCCAAGAAGAAATTCCATGTTCAAATCTTTTGATTCCTGCTCAAATACTGCTGACAAACGGAATGTGTATGGGTGACTAGCAACAACCTTTGCTTCACCAATTGATTTAGCAACTTCTTTTATTAATTCAGGAGAGTCTGCTGCAATATAGTCGCCGAATTTTTGCATCGGAACACAAATGGATTTTTCAATTGCAGTTTTAGGATACACGGCTGGATCAAAATAAGCTTTTAAGAATGCAGTTGCAATATCTTTATGCTTTGAATTTTCAGCAACCATCATGGTTGTACCTTCACGACCCATTAAGGCATGGCTGCTATCAGAGCCATCAACCGATGGAAGCGGAATGACTTTCATATTATCACGAACTTCTTTTGGTGTATCTTCACTGGTACACATAGAATTTTCCCATGTACCTACGTAAAACATAGCGGATTTTCCTTGCAAGAATAAGTTCTTAGCTGTTGCAAAGTCATCATTTGCCCAACTCTTTTGGAACATTCCCATATCAACAAGCTCTTTGTACGCATTAGCCGCTTCTGTGAACGCTGGCGTTTCAGCAAACTTGGTTCTT
>JAVBKL010000105.1:0-3964 GCA_031554055.1 Eubacteriales bacterium
CACCATAAAATGACCGCTTGTTGTGAACGTACCTTTGCCAAAGATTCCTATTACTAACTTTCCATGAGTAAGTGCATCAATCAGCTTTTGTGGCTCATTCACTTTGCAACCCTCAACACTTAAACCAAACGCTCTCGCTCCCTCAGGTATCAGACTGTGATAACTTCCACTTCCGGGGCATTGATAGCCATTTCTAGCTGCCCAACTTGCCATTGTTGGTGGGTCTATCTTTTGACTAGAAAATGTTGAAACGACCATTGCAAGAGAAGTTGGGCCACAACCGCCTGAACCAACCGTAGTTGTTCCGTATGGCTTGCCCGACCAACGTTTGTCTAGCTGATTGTAATAAACAACGTCAACCGAACTGCTTTCATAGGCTAAATCTGTAAAATCACCGCCAAAACTCTCAGCGTATGATGGGTCTGATTCACTTAGGTTTTGGTCATACCCATGCTCAACTCGAAAGGTTTTTATGTTGTCAAACTGGTTTCCAAAAAAGAATTGTTCAAGCATAGAAAATGGCATTGTAACCATGTAAACAATAAGGCTAACTAACAGGATGAAACCTGCTATTGGTGCTATAATTAGGGATATTGCTTTGTTTCTACTTTCTTCATCTTTTGCAACCGATATAGCGACTTTGACGGCTGCTTTTGCTAATGCAGGGTTTACAGCCATTGGCGACCTCCTTTTTTGCAAAAATAAAACGCCTTGAATTTTTACATTCAAGACGTTTGGTGTTATTTGATTTCATTAAAACTTATTTTAGAAACAATTGAACTGACTCTACATTTGTGTCCATTATTTTTGCTATATCTTCCATTGATTGCCCTTGTGATAAAAAGCGGTTTACGACCGTTTTCATACTCTCACCAACCTCGATTAAATGGTTGTCTATATCATAAAAACGAATTACCCGTTGACCCCATGAATGTTCAATCACATCATGCACATACTTCATATTGGGATAAGCTTTAAGTTTTACAAGAAAACCATCAAAATCTTCCTCTTCAAAACACAATTCAAAGTTATTTGACTTTTCGGCTATTTCGCTTTTTGGTATAGTAGTTAGCCAGTCAAAATCTTGTTGTAGTGCTAATCCGCAGTCAAAGGCTATATTTATTCCGAAATCAAATTCAACTTTTAGGTTAAATAGATTTTCATAAAATTGTCGTGAAGCATTAATGTCTTTAACTGCAATTAGAGTGCAAGAGAATTTCATAGGTTTCCTCCAGTAATTTAGTCGTTAGAAAGATTCGTAAAATAGCATTTCGTTTAAATCCTTACGCTCTGTTATGTGTCTATCCGGAGATGATACCTTACCGTTGCCATAACCAACAATTAAGATACTAACAGGTTCTATGTTTTGAGGAATATTAAACTCAGATTGGATAACATCTTTCTTGAAGTATGTTATCCAACAAGTTCCAAGTCCCAAACTTTGAGCTTCTAACATCATATGGTCGGTAGCTATACTTGTATCAATATCGACCATATCTTTTCCATCAAATGGTCGTTTCCAAACTTTTTCACTGTCACCACATATTATTATTACTATTGGAGCGTTATAAGTATTTGCTGCCTTATTTACTTTTTCCAAACCTTCTTGGCTCTTAATAACAAGAAAACGTTGTGGTTGCATATTTGCGGCAGTCGGCGCAATTCTCCCTGCTTCGAGAATTTTCATTAGCTTATCATCTTCAACTTTTTTTGGTTCATAGCTACGAACAGAATACCGGCTTTTCATCAAATCGAGCATATCCATTTTATTGCCTCCCTTTACATTTGTATGCTAATATAATATTATATACAAGTTATTATTGCAATAACGCACTATTTTGATATATAGTATTAAAAAAGATACTGTATATCATTAGGAGAATTATAACATATGAGCAAACTAAAATCTACCTATAGCTGTTCATTAGCACTTGCAATGGACTTAGTAGGCGGCAAATGGAAACTAATAATACTTTGGCATTTAACGAGTGGCACTAAACGCTTCAACGAACTTCAAAAACTTTTAAATGGCATTACGCAAAAAATGCTTACACAACAACTTCGAGAGCTTGAGGAAACTGCTATCATTACAAGAACAGTTTATCCAGTTGTCCCTCCTAAAGTCGAATACTCTTTGACTGAAACAGGCAAAGAGCTTATACCGGCTTTGCTAGAACTGTGCAGTTGGTCTAAGGATTTTGCAGAAAAGAATGACATTAGTGTACAATAGTAATTTTTACAATTATTACCGACCACCACCTTTACCCATAATCTTAAACTTATGCCTAGCGACTTCAAATTTAATCAAAAACCGCTTAGAGCCAATCATAAACAGCGCATGACCACGTTTTTTATTAAACAAATTATCCTGCTCAACATCGGTAAGGCTGTACAAATTCGTTGTTTCTTGCAAATTTTGACCATCACAACCCATTATGATTTTATATGTGGGAATATCCAACAACGCTTGTCCATACATCTTTACAGACGGGTCGAGAAAATCAACAACTGAGTGAGAAATAATCATCAAACCTGCTTCATATTTTCTCGCTCTTTTCGCAACGTTTCTAAGGAAAATAAGCGATTGGGGTACATTCGGGTCAACAAGCAAATAGGCTTCGTCACACACAAGCAAAACCTTTTCATTACGGTCTTTGCTCATTTGTTCCCAAGCCCATGTCAGCATATTATAATATTGAGTTTTCTTGATAGAATCAGAGGTATTCTGCAGGTCAAATGTATCAAGACATATAAACTTACTTTTCGGATTTACGGTTGTATGACCGTTCCATAAAAAGCTGTCAGAGCCTTCCGCAAGCTCTCTAATCATAGTGCAGAGAAATTCAAGGTTTTCTCTATCGTTTGCTTTTTCTAGCTTTTTAAGCAATATCTTGTATAGGTCAGAGAAAATTGGGAAATCTGTAGGACTAAGATTTGTCACATCGGTGTCCCAAGTGATACCGAAATTATTGTAAAGTTCTTCAAGCGTTTGTTTTAGGATAGATTTTTGTATCTCCGTAAGTTCAGGAATATACAGCTTTATAAAAACCTCAAAACTTTTGAAGTGCAAAGCCATAGCACCCATACCACGACCTTCATCAGAAAAATACTTGTTTGTTTCATCTTCTGTATCAACTGGAACTGGTCTTATTTCCAGTGGGTTTATTCTTCCTTTACTATCTCCACCTGCGTTAATCCAGTCACCATCAAGGTTTGTGCATATGTCCTTGTATTCTCGCTCCGGGTCAATAATAACGATTTTCGTGTTACTCATAAATTCTGAAATAATAATATTTTTGGCTGCTGTACTCTTGCCAACCCCTGCCACACCAAGTATTACAAAATTCGAGTTAGTCCTATCACCGCCACGTTTCCATGTATCAAGAACTATTAAACTGCCTTGAGAGTCCCTAGCAAAATCATAACCTTGCGAGTCGGAATAGCCTGACGATGCAAAGGGCAATCCGCCGAAAAAGGTTGATAGCGGAACATTTCGACTAATTATTTTTTTCAAAGTATCGCCAATTCTGTGATATGGCGAAATCGCTTCAAAGCCTTCTTTTTGCATACCTGTCAAAACTCTAATCTTACAACGCAACGTTGCAATCGTGCTTTCAATGCTTCTGCATACCTTTTCAAGCGTTACTTCATCTTTAGCAACAGGCATTACAAGAATATTCATATAGCCAACTGTTTCGCCGTTTACATCTATTTGGTGCATAAGATTTTCGGCATCTGTGGCGGCTTTTTCTGCTCTCAATCTCTCTAGTGCATCTCTTGTGCTTTCCGCAATCCCATGATATTGAGATATACTTCTTGAAAGATGTTCAATCAGAGCCGCATTATCGCAAGGGTGAAATATTTGGCAAGTTACTGCGTGTGGAATATTTGTGATTTTTGCTATCCAACCTGCATCTAGCGACTGCGGATATTTGAACATTGCATATATTTTAGCAATATTCTC
>JAVBKL010000153.1:0-16499 GCA_031554055.1 Eubacteriales bacterium
TAAATATTTTGTGTCGCAGAGTAGATTTTATGGTATAATAGATGAACATAAGAAGCTGCGTGAGCAGTTCTAATGTTTATCTATTAAGCACGAAGTGCTTTTAAGTAACTAATAAGTCTTTCGGAGTTGTAGACATGAAGAAAACAAGTAGAACAAAAATAGTTGTACTCGCAATTTTAATAAGCTCTTTTGGGCTTTTTTCAGGTTGCAATGGTAAAGATACAACGGATGCGTTCCATAATAATGTTCAAAACGAAGATGCGCTCTCAAGTTCTGGTGGTGTCCATTTTTTAAGTAACTACATCGAACAAGAGCAAATTAATTTTGAACCAAAAAAAGAAGTTGTGGTTTCAAGGGGAATTTATGTGACTGCCAACCGTGCAGGCGGTACAAATTATATGAACGACTTACTTGCGTTTTGCAATTCTACAGAAGTAAACTCGATGGTGATTGATGTAAAAACGGACAAAGGAGAAATTACTTTTAAAGGAATCCCACAAGCAGACGAGATGGGAATCTCTGAAAATTTTATTCCTGATGTACCCGGACTCATGAAAACTTTGCAAGATAATAATATTTACCCCATTGCTCGAATAGTCTGTTTTAAGGACAATGGAGCTTTCGAGAAATTTCCAGAGCTTTACATTAAAGATGAAAACGGAGCAATCTGGCGTGACAGCAGTTCACTCAAGAGTGCGTGGTTAAATCCTTATAATAAAGACGCTTGGGATTATATTTTATATGTGGCAAAAGCGGCGGCTCAAGTTGGCTTTAAAGAAATACAATTTGACTACATTCGTTTCGATACCTCGCCTAGACTTAAAACAGCTGACTTTGGCGATACCCAAGGCAAGAGCCGAAAAGAAATTATTTTGGAATTTACGAAATATGCAATGGAACAGCTCAAACCATATGGTGTAAATGTTTCTGCCGATGTTTATGGCACAGTCATCAACAGCGATGTTGACGCTGAAATTGTAGGACAAGATTATACAGAAATGGCAAGGGTCTTGGATTATATTTGTCCAATGGTGTATCCTTCTCATTATGCGGATAACACAATGGGTATTGATCATCCAGACGTTCACCCTTATGATACAATTTATCAATCCATGCTTCTCTCAAACAAGAGGCTCGAAGCAATTGGCGTGGACGAGCACAAAGCGATTGTTCGACCTTGGCTACAAGATTTTACGGCATCTTGGTTAAGCAAATATATCAAGTACGGTGGGAAAGAACGCAAAGAGCAAATTCAAGGCGTGTATGACGCTGGACTTTCTGAATGGATTTTATGGGACGCTTCTGTTCGGTATGATGCAGAGGGTTTGGAACTCGCTACTGGTTCTTCAGTTAATGTGACAAGCGGTGCAGCATTCTAATTTGGGGGGCTACTTATGTCAGACAAACGGAAAATAATCTTAATGACGAAGCTTGCCATTTACGATAAAAAATTGGGCGATTCAGATAGAAAGCTTGCCAAGTATTTTAGGCATGATTATATTTATCGGAAAAATATGTGGACGAGGTTTTTTGTGGGCATCGCAACTGTGATTATCATTGGATTGTATTGGGCATATAAAATCTTTATAGATGGCACGGATATTTTTGGAATTGATTATGAAGCGGCTATCTTTAAAAGTGTTGTTTTTGCTCTGGTCGTTATTGTTTTTTACTCAATCATTGGCACAATCATAGCAACGATTGAGTATCAACAAGCAAAACTGCGTTTGCAAAGATACTTCAAAGTTTTAAATCATCTGGACAAATTAAGATCACAAGATATGGAAAACGATAAATACGATTTGATCAATGAAGTTAGACGTGAACTAAATAAAAATGCAAAAAATGGTGCGAAAGACTTTGAGGGGGCTTCAAGTGATGGAGCAGGCTTTACAGATTAGAGAAGCTTTGATTGGATTTTTTAAACGATACGAAACCATAATTCTTACACTTCTAAAACTAATTCTTGGTGTGATTATTTTTTCGTTGATTGGTGGAATCGGGCAATCCATGCCTGTATTTGAAAAAATTAGTGATAACGCATTTTTGTTTATGCTACTTTTAAGCATAATTTTTACAGTGTCTCCGCTTTCAGTTGGTTATACTTTAATTATTCTTTATCTGGGCGTACAAACGTCGGCTGTTCCAGAAGTCGCCATCATCATGGTTTTGTTTTTGTTGCTTGTTCTGCTTTTGTATGCAAGACTTGCACCCAAGGAAGGCGTACTCATATTGGGCATGGTGATTGCATATTATTTTAAGCTGCCGTATCTTGTGCCAATTGTTGCCGGATTATACTTTAGCTTAACAAGTATTATTCCAATTACGATTGCAGTTTTTATTTGGCAATACATTCCTATTTTTCAAAAAATGCTTAAAGTGGGCGAGAATTCTGCTTACAGCATCTCTGAATTGCCAGAAGTTTATAAGACGCTCTACACACAAATGGTCAGTGCTCTTACCACAAACCAAGATTGGATTGTTATTAGTTTTATTTGTGCCATGGTCGTTGTGGTCGTATTTGGCGTTTCAAGACTCTCCATCAATTACGCAAAAGATATTGCCATTGTTCTCGGTGGCGTTATGACTTTTATAAGTTTTATCATTGCTGCATTGTTTACAGATATTAGTGTGAATATGTTGGGCGTTTTACTTTCCACGATTGCTGCTGTTGCAATAGCAGAGGTCATTCGGTTTTTTGATGTGGTGCTTGACTACGAACGAGTTGAGAAAGTTCAGTTTCAAGACGAAGAAAATGTTTATTATGTGAAAGTGGTTCCCAAGGTTATTATGTCTAAGAACAAAAGAGTTGCTCGAACGATAAAACCTGAACACCAAGAGTGAGCATAGGAAGTTTTCCTACTCCCAAAATAGTGGGTGAGAGTTTGATTGATTATATTAGAACCATCTTTATAGAAAGAAACTTTTCCATTTGGAGCATATCCGCTATCAGGATAACAGATTTAATCGATATTCTGATAGTGGCTTATTTGATTTACAAAATTGTCGGATGGATTCAAGAGACAAGGGCATGGTCACTGTTTAAGGGCATGGTCGTTATTTTGCTTGCGATGGGTTTATCACGTGGGCTTCAACTCCATACAGTTTATTGGATTATCTCAAACACATTTAATGTCGGACTGATTGCGTTAATTGTTTTGTTCCAACCAGAACTTAGAAAAGCGCTTGAACAAATTGGTAAAGGGCAAATGACAAGGATTTTTTCAAACGGTGAGTCGACGAATAAAATTTCAAATACAACCGTAACCGCTCTTGTGAATGCGGCAAAAATATTGGCAAAAGCTCGAACAGGAGCCATCATTGTTGTTGAAAAAGACGTGGCACTAGGTGACCACGAACGAACAGGCATTCCAATTGATGGAGCCGTGACGGAACAATTGCTCGTTAATATTTTTGTAGACAAGACACCTCTTCATGATGGTGCAGTTATCATAAGAAACAATCGAATTGCGGCGGCAAGCTGTATTCTTCCTCTTACACAAGAGGAGATTGGTCGAGAACTTGGAACAAGGCACAGGGCGGCAGTCGGAACCAGTGAAGTGTCTGACGCAAATGTGATTGTTGTTTCTGAGGAAACAGGCTATATTTCTGTGGCAAACTCGGGCAAGCTATACAGGGACTTAACAGAGGAACAGCTCACAGAAATGCTAAATTCGCATAACGACTCCGAAAAACGCAAATTAGTTTTATGGAAAGGGTGGCATCAAGATGAGGAAGTTCATTGACATTCTTGCTGGGAATTTCGGACTAAAACTTTTTTCTCTCATCACTGCCATAGTTTTGTGGTTTATCGTGATGAACCTAACAAACCCGACTACAGAGAAAAGTATTTCGGTGTCGCTTGAAATTGTTGGCGAGGACAAAGTAACGGAAAACAATCTCGTTTTACTGAATCGTGAAAAATTAAAATCAACATCGGTTAACCTTTTAATCGGCGGTTCTGCAAGCGGGCTTGTTCAACTTCAAAAATCAGGAAAGCTTCGTGCGTATATTGACTTAACGCCAATTGATATTCTCCATTCGCTTGACTTGGGACAGGAACAACCTGTTCGTGTAAAATATGATTTAGACGGTGTGCAAGGGTTTAAAGTCCTAAGCATTAACCCAGAGATTACGAATATTGTTTTGGATAAATATGTTTCGCAGACCTTGCCTGTTACGGTTAAAAAAATCGGGACCGATGAACCGGGCTATATTACTTCAGAGCCAGTGGCAAGCCCGTCCGAGGTAACGGTAAAAGGCCCACTTTCGATTGTGAGTACCGTCAAGGAAATTCATGCACAAGTGGATGTTACGGATGCGATTGAAAGTTTTAGTGATGTATCTTCCAAGCTCACCGTGTTAAGCCTTGAGAATAAAGACATCACGTCAAAGGTCGACATCGACAGCCAAGATGTATTAATCAGTGTTGAAGTCGGGAAGTATGCAAAAATTCCGTTTGTACCACCAACGATTACCGGTGAAGCTGCCAAAGGTTTCAGAATAACAGAAATTGAAATTTGGCCACAGTATGTTGAGGTAGAGGGAAACTCCGCAGACATCAAGGCATTAAAGCAAGTAACACTAAACCCTGTTGACGTAACTGGTATTACAGCGAACAAAGTCCAGTCGTTTGATATGAATGAATATCTGGTAGGCACCAATTTAAAGCTTAAAGAGGGTGCAGATGCGGTTGCTTACTTGACTGTTCATGTAGAGCAGTTGATTAAAAAGCGAATTCCAATTAACTCTAGTCAAATTGAAATTAGAGGTTTGGCAGAAGGTACAGATGTTAGCGTTGACCCCGAAGAATTGTTTGTAGAAGTTACAGGACTTAGCAAAGATATTCAAGCGTTTGAAAAAACAGATTTGCTCGTGTATATTGATGTAAAGGATATTGAAAGTGGCATACATGTGTTGCCTGTAAGGATTGATTTGCCAGAAGGCTTAACACAAACGTCGTTGCCGGAGGTCACAGCTTTAATTACATTAAAGTCCGACGTACCAGAAGCGAGTGCACAACCAGAAGATACAACGCCGATAGAAACCACGGACGATTAAGATTTATGTGTAAGCCCCTATCATAGTATTAAAGGTTGATTAATATACTATATCAACTTGAATACTTGAAGGGGTTTTTTTAATGTTATCAAAGATGCTGACTAAAGGGGGAACTGTGCTACTCATTTGTTTGGTATTCCTTTGCGGTTGTTCGAAAGAAAAAACAACGAGGCTTGAAATTGCAAAAGATTTTTCAAAGGAGCAGACAGTTTATGAGAAGATTCAAAAAAAGTTAATAGAGCTCGAAACATACGAAAGCGAAGCAACGGTTGAATACATATCGAACAAAGGAAGAAATTCATACGATGTGGTACAAAAATGCAAATTAACAGGCGAATATCGAGTTGAGGTTGTAGGCCCTAAAATGGTGGCAGGCAACGTGACACTGTCGGATGGCAAAACAATTTATCAATTTAACCCAAAAATATCGGCAAGGGTATCTGTTGGGATAAAAGAAAACCAAGAGCGAAGCGAAATTTTTGTCACCAGCTTTATTAAAAATTATTTGAATTCGAATGAAGTATCCATCAGTGTTGGAAGTTTTGGCGAGGGAAAATGCACGGTGCTTGAAGCTAAAATTCCTGGCGCGCATCCATATCTAAGCACCGAAAAATTATGGGTTGACAATAAAACGCTTGCACCGCTCAAACTAGAAATCTACGATCCAGACGGTAAAGAACGAATTGTGGTAACGTTTAAAACATTTAATTACAATGTCCCTTTGAGTGATGAGCTCTTTTCCTACAATTGACTTTAAAAGAATCTGTTCACAAAATAGATTTGATTAGTATAACACTACACGCTCGGGGTAATAATTGTAGTGTATAAACTAAACTTGTGGGAGTGAGAAAGAGTGCTGATTAGACGAGGAGATATTTTTTATGCAGACTTAAGTCCTGTGGTAGGCTCGGAACAAGGCGGAATCAGGCCAGTGTTAATCGTGCAAAACGATATGGGGAATAGATATAGTCCAACAATTATTTGTGCAGCCATTACATCTCAAATCAACAAAGCGAAGCTACCAACACATATTGAGATAGACTGCAATAAATATATGCTTGTGAAAGATTCGGTTGTATTGCTTGAGCAGATTCGGACAATTGATAAAAAAAGATTGCGTGAGAAAATTGGAAGGCTTGATGATGGCTTAATGATGAAAGTGGATAGGGCGATACAAATTAGTTTTGGATTATAGTACATATAAAACCGTACCATGCATAAAAAATGTGTGGTGCGGTTTTGCAGTAATAATGAAAAAAATGCAATTTGTTATACGCTTTTGTTGTAAAATGAGGTTTAGTTTGTTATAATAACGTTGCTGTACGATTTTTTGATTTTAGGAGTGCTAAGATGCAGAACAATAAGGAAAAAAACGATGTGAACAACACGTTGAGGTCAGTGCGAAATTTTTTTATAATTGTTTCAATCATTGTGGGTACGTTCTTGATTTTTGCCTCTTTGGGGGTGTTTGCGTATACACAAGTCATGAAAAATTCGCCGTTTGAACAAAAAAATGAAGATGAGAACCCAAGTGATGACTTGCCGGTTGCCTCACCAGAACCCACAGCAACAACAGATCCAAAGCAAGGTGGATTCATTGCAAACTTAATGACTGCACCAAAGAAGACGAACTTTTTAGTGATGGGTGTAGACAAGCTTGAGATGCTTACAGATGTTATCATCGTTGGTAGCTTTGACAGCGAAACGAAACAGATTGATTTAATATCAGTACCACGTGACACGTATATCGAGATGAACAAAGCGGATGTTACGACAATTAAAAATTTAGGCAGAAGCGTACCAGAGCACGGCGTAATGAAGATCAATGCGATTCATAGTTATGCGGGTTCTCAATATGGAACGGAATTCCTCAAGAAACAAATTGAAGGTATGATGGGTATTAAGATAGACTATTACGCCGAAGTCAATTTGAAGGCATTTAAAAATATTGTAAACACAATTGGCGGCGTTGAGATGGATGTACCAGCGGGTGGATTGTATTACAAAGATCCTGATCAAAATTTAGTGATCTCGGTTCCCGGTGGTAGGCAAATATTAGACGGTGAAAAAGCCGAAGGGGTAGTTCGTTATAGAGCGACCTACGCTCGTGGTGATTTACAAAGAATCGAAGTGCAACAAGAGTTTATGAAAAGACTCTTTGCTCAAGTTATGAACAAAGAAACGCTTACAAAAAATGCGGCGAGCTTTATCGGAACAATCATAAGCTATGTAAAAACTGATTTTGGTATTCAAGATAGTCCTATGTATTTAAGATACCTAAATGATATTTCTGGTGAAAACCTTACGATCCATACCTTGCCAGGTTATTCAGAAGATGGCACGGGATATTTCATTTATGACAAGGCAAAGACGCTTGAGCTTGCAGATGAAATTTTTACTGTAAGAGAAGAACCGTCACCAGAGCCTTCTGCAATCAATATAGATCCTTCTAGGGTTCCTTCTAAAGTAGATGTTAAGAAATTAAAAGTTCAAATCTTAAATGGTTCGAATACATCAGGGCTTGCTGGCAGTGCTGAAAAAAGATTAAAGCAAGCAGGAGTAACCGTTAGTGATATTGGCGATTACGGCGGCACACAAAAGAAATATACACGTGTAGTTACAAAGACCGCTGGTGTTGCAAGTTTGTTTGAGCCATACTTTGACGAGGTGCATGAAGAAGTGGATTCACAGCTTCCACAAGGTTTTGACATTGTAATAATAATTGGCACAGGGCAAAAAGAATAGGAGCTAGTTATGAATTCGTTTGCGCTAAAAATGGTCGCATTGCTTACCATGATTGTTGATCATATTGGGTATGAGTTTACGAGTGTTTTCAACACAATGGTCATGCGTCAAATTGGTCGTGTGGCAATGCCGATTTATTGTTTTTTAATTGCCGAAGGGTGTAGGCGAACCAGTAACCTAAAAAAGTATTTGCTTAGACTTGGGGCATTTGCTTTGATTTCAGAAATTCCGTTTGATTTGATTGCAACAAAACATATGTTTGCTTTTGGGCATCAAAATGTATTTTTTACGTTGTTCCTTGGTGCGGCGGCTGTTTTTGTATACGAAGAATTTAAAAAACGTGTGAACGAGAGTGTTTCTGGTAACAAAGTAATTTTCAATTTTATGGCGGCGGCAATTAGCCTTAGCGCCATGTCAATCATTGCTTACTTGCTAAAGACTGATTACAATATTTATGGCGTTGCAGCGGTTTTCCTTTGTTATATGGCTGAGAATAAATTTATTAGAGTGCTAAATGTTTTAATTGTTTTTATTGCGTTTTATCATGGTCAAATCGTTTTTATGATCATGGCGACAGTGGCTTGCTTGCTCTTGCTTTGTTACAATGGAAAGCGTGGACCTTCTTTTAAATATTTATTTTATGCGGCGTATCCTGTACATTTATTAATAATTTATGCATTCTATAATTTTGTATTTTTAAAATAGTATTTTGGAAATTATTATCTTTACAAAATACTCGTGATAATATATTATGTAAAAGCGTTCAAACTAAATGACAAACGTAGGAGGATATTATGATTCAAATTAGTGAAGTAAACATAATCAGTGTTGATAAGAGCGAAGAAATTTGGGCAATTGAAGGCGAAATTATTTTCGAAAGCGTATCAACACCATTTTCAGTAAACTATACGCCAGACTATGATGAGTTAGAAGACCTTGAGATTGAAATCAATCCGGGTAATTACGATAAATCATTACTAAAAGAAATGATAGCAAACGCAGCACAAGACTTTGACGAATAGAAATTAAAACAGGGCATAATATCGAATGGATATTATGCCCTGTTTTAATGTTCTCACATTAAGTATTTTTTAAGTTCTGCAACAAGTGCAAGGTTATCTTCTGGCAAGAGTAAACAAAATCTTAGAAAACTCTCATCCAAAAATGGAAAGCTTGAAGCATCTCGTATGAGCAGATTCTTTTTTAATAACTCTTGCGTAATATAAGACGATTTGACTTTGTCATTTAAAATTTTGATCAATATAAAGTTGCTTTGGCTTTGATAAAATTTAATGCTCGGCATTTTTGTAAGCTCACTGTAAAAAAATTCACGTTGGCTTGTAATCAAATTTTTTGTTTGATAAATGAACTCACTATCAGTAAACATTTTCTCGCCCGCAAGGGTACTTAAAATATTGACAGACCAAGGATCTTTTTTGCTTAGGACTTGTTCATTGATAACTTCGTTGCTGCACATGGCATATCCAAGTCTTAGCCCAGGTACGGAAAAGAATTTTGAGGTACCTCTTATGGTGAAGAGGTTTTCATGGGTGGGTATCAGTGTTGTTGAAACAATATCTTTTGTCGCAAATTCAGCGTAGGTTTCATCTACCATAACCATGATGTTAAGTCGCTTGCAGTGCGTGAGGATTGCATCAAGTTCGTCTCTTGTTAAACTAGAACCCGTGGGATTGTTCGGGTTGCATATGACAAGCAACTGAACCTCACTGTCAAGTGCATTTGTAAGACTCTGAATATCCAAAACAAAATCATTTTCTTCAAGCAGTGGAAACTGAACGGTTTCGCAGCCAAGCTTTGATAATTCGTGTTCGTATTCAGAGTAAGCGGGGGAGATAACAATTGCTTTCCTTGGATTGACAGATCTGACAAATAAAGAAATCAGTTCCGTTGAACCATTCCCAACCATGATATGTTCGCTACACACGCCTGTGTAACTTGAGATGCTTTCTCTTAAATTTTGATAAGTCACATCGGGATAACGTGTAACGGCACTCACGCTGTTGATTATCGTATCAAGAACTGCTTTTGGGGGACCTAGCGGATTTACATTTCCGCTAAAGTCCTTTATAAGCTCTTTCTTTATTCCATATTTTCTTTCAATGGCATCCAAATTTCCGCCATGTTGGTTAAACAAGAAATCACTCCGTTCTAATTGCAGATAATGCACTAAGTTTCATTGCACGACTTGCTGGGAAATAACCAGCCACGATACCCATGATTGTGGAAAATAAAATTGCATAGCCACAAAGTTCTGGCGTGATCAGAGAAACAGTCGTCTGCATTGAAAACTCTCGTATAGAGGAAAGCAATTGTACGCCCGACGTGTTTATAAAGTGTGAAACGGTAACGCTCATGATTACCCCAAACACCCCACCTAAAAAGCCAATGAGTGCCGCTTCCGTCAAGAACAGTTTTCTAATATCTTTTAAAGAAGCACCAATCACCTTCATGATACCAATTTCTCTGGTGCGTTCATAAATCGCTGTTACCATTGTGTTTGTAATGCCGAGTGTCGCAACGAGCAATGACACGGCACCGATTGTTGCAAGCAAACTCTGTAAACTGTTTGCAATGTTCTTCATGGATTCAAGGCTTTGTGATGGCATATCACAAGGATACCCGATCTTATCAAGAACGGCTTTCACTTCGGTTACAGTTTCAAGGCTTGAACATTTTACAAGTACCGTGTCGTAATTTTTGTTTTTCTCACGATCTCTCGTACCTTGGTTGTATCCGTACTGTGCCGATTGGGCTTGTGACCAACGCTCTTGTTCATCACGAAGCTGACGCACTTGATTTATGTCCATGAAAACGCTGTAGTCATTTCTATAGTCTTTTGACTCAAGTACGCCTACATTTTTGATGGAATAAACTTTGCCCGGGATCGCTTTATCATCGGTTTCGTATCCAGCCATTTGGCTATAATAGTTCCAGTCGTAAGTAACTTTTAAATTTCTGACTTCCATTGGATTTATTTTTGGTGGCTTTGATTCATCGCCGCCCCATTCGTTTTTCCGTGGATCCATAAACTGATAAGCCGCTTTCGCACCAAACAAAACGTTTTTTCGGTCTGTTTCATTCAGTAGCCGACCTTCAGTTGTGACAAAGCCAAGTGGCTCCATTGCAGCCACATCTATGCCATATACGGTCATGCCGGGGCTTGCATATTTGCCGGCAGAAAAAAGAAGGTTAAGCTGGAGCAGGGGAGTCGCCGCAACGACCCCGGGTATTCTTTTAAAACTTTCTACTGCGTTTGCGTCAAGATACAATTGTTTGGGTGCAGAACCGCTTGAGCCACTGCTTGCAGACATAGCCATGCCTCCACCGCCCATGCTCATATACATACCGCCGCCTCTGTCATAAGGTGGGTACACGGTTATAACAGTTATATCGCCAAGTTTCCCAAGCTCTTCCTCAAAGGTCTTATTCATCGCAAGTCCCAGAGAAAGCATAATTACAATAGCGGCTGTACCAATGACAACTCCTAATATGGTTAAGAATGTACGGGTTTTACGCTTGAATAAATTGCGGAGTGCCATCGAGAAAATATCGAGATTACTCATCGAATTTTAGCCTTCTCTTTTTGTCATAAATTTTTTTGCCGATGAAAGCTACCACTACAAATGCCCCAACCCCAACCCATACAAGAGGTTTTTTGGCATACACTAGCGCTTGGTCTTTTAAGCTCATTTTGACAGGCTCGCCCATGCCACCGTTCATGCCGTCCATTCCCATAGGCATATCGGGTGCTGGAGCACTCTCCATAACATTGATAGAGAACGGTTTTTCAACCGTATTCACTTCTCCACTGTCATCCTCATAAGAAATTATAATCTTACCTTCCTGTTGACCTGGTGCGTTTGGTATAATTTCCGCGTCATAGTAGGAGGAACCGCTTTTTTGCAATGAACCAAAGTACATGAAGCTCTTTGATGTGTCAAAATTACCTTTAATTTCGCAAGATAGATTGTTCAATTCAGTTTTACCAGTATTCATCAAGTTAAACATGACATTGATTGGTGTAAACATAAATCCTTCGGTTGGAACCATGATGTTACCTGTGTCAAGTTTTGTGGTTTGCTTCACAGTGATTCCAATCATTTCTTCTTCTTCATATTCGTTATACTCGCCGTCTTGGTATTTAAAATGAACCGTAATCGTATATGTTCTTGGGTCTGCATCAGGTATGGCATACATTCTAAATTTCTGGAGTGCGGTTGCCCCTGGTGCAATCTTGGTAATATAAAAAGTGTTGCTGCCATCTACAGGCATAAATACGCTTCCTTTGTCTTCGGATGTTTCGTTTGGACTAAGGACAGCTTTGATGTTTTCAATTGATTTTGTAGGGTGTGTGTTTTTAAACACCATTTCGAGGTCAAATTCCTGACCTGCTTTTACGATTCTTGGTTCAACTGTGTAACTGTCGATAATGATTTTTGGCTTGCTCACTTTCGTTTCTTTTTCCTCTTCTTCTTTGTCGGCTTCAGGGTTTGAAACGTCCACGCCCACGTACTGCTCAAAGGAATCAATGTCAGGCTTTTCATCTGTCTTTAATCCGTTTTCATATTCCACTTTAAAGCTAATGGCATAGTTTTGGGTTTTTGCTTTTGTTGTTGGTGCAAATGCAAATGTGCAGCTCTCGGTTTGATCCGCTTTGAGTTCTGGAATGGTCCGAATGTTTGCCGATTTTGGTACAATTTCTCCGGCATCTCCTGTTGTTGCAGTAATCTTAATGTTCTTCGCAGAAGTAATTCCGGTGTTGGCAAGATCAAATGTAACTTTAAATTCTTTTGCTACTTCAAATACGCCGTCTGGCTCTTTTATGTTGATCATTTCTAAAATGGATTCGCTTTCATCATCTTTAACGGAACTTACATTTACATAATAAGTATAAGTGTTTTCTGTTGCTTCGTTGTTGGCGTTTTTATATTTTAATTTAAAAGTAAGGGGATAAGAACCGCTTTTTATGTCGTCGTTTGTGTGGAATGTAAAAGAGATTGGTTCAAGCGATGCTTTTTGAATTGTCTTGAAATATAAGTTGTTGCTGGTGCCAGCCATATAAACTTTGGTTGAGTCCAAACCTTCTACAAGCAACTGGCAATCTGTTGCAGCGTCGTCGCCAATGTTTTTTAAATCAGCAGTTAAAATAAATTTTGAACCTTTATCTACTTTGTCAACATCAGTAGCGAAGTTTTGCAAAATGAGATCAGGCTCAAGCTTGTTGCTATCAATTTTTATGTGTTGAACCTCTGCATCATTGATAACTTTATTTACTTCGTCTCTATATCTAAAGTTGAGATTAACGGTATATGTCCCAGCTTTTGCGGTTTCTTCGGATTTGACGACTAAAGTGATTTTCGCTTCTTTTCCGCCGTCAACTTTTTTGATGGTTTTGGAAGTGGTAGGAATACTAATGCTAATGGGTGAATCGACACTCGCAAGAGATGCGGTGACTTCAATTTTTTCGGCTTCAATGTCACCAATATTTTTTAATGTTATTTCAAAATCTTTAATCTCTCCGCTTTTCATGGTTACAACTTCTGAAGAAGTGCGTTTTATACTTGCTACAGCCAGTGGAGTGGGAGAAGGAAGGCTCTTTACTGCTTCAAGTGCATCTTCAAGAGAACGTATATAAGCTGCATCTGAAGCGGCATCCGCATAGGCGTCACTGCTAAAATTCACTGCGAAAATAACAAAAAAGGAAATGACCAAAAACTTAATTACTTTTAACTGCATCATCATCGCTCCTATCGTCGTGTTCGTTCGGTTGGGTATCAATCTGGGTATCGACTTCTGGTTCAATAACTGGTTCGGATAAAATAACTTCATCCGCCGTATTTACTATTTTTTCCACGTTGCCGTCACGGATATGAATAATCTGGTCTGCGTAATGAGAAATTTCTAGGTCATGCGTTACAATGATCAAAGTTTGGTTCTGTTCCCGTACAATACCTGTGATTAAGTCCATCATCTCAATGGTTGTCTTTGTGTCGAGGTTGCCAGTTGGCTCGTCCGCAAATATAACTTCGGGCTTGTTAACAAAAGCTCTTGCAATACTAACACGTTGTTGTTGTCCACCGCTCATTTCTGATGGCTTGTGTCTTGCACGATTTCCAAGACCCACGGACTTGAGCAAGTCAAGTGCTTTTTTCTTTCGCTGTCGCCTGGGTTCTTTCTTAAAGATGAGGGGAAGCATAACATTTTCAAGAGCGGTGAGAGTCGGCAAAAGATTATAGGATTGAAACACAAAACCAATATACCTTTGCCTGAATTTTGCCAAGTCACTTTCATTTAAATTTTCGAGATGTACATTTTTAAATACGATGGTACCCTTGCTCGGTTTTTCAAGACCAGCGAGCATGTTAAGTAGAGTAGATTTTCCTGAACCTGATGTACCAATCAAACACTAAAATTTCCCGTTATCAAAAATTATCGTTACATCGTCGAGAGCAACTATTTTTTCATTGCCCATTCGATATACCTTTCGGACATTTTTTAGCTCAATTAAACTGCTCAAAATTTCACCTCCAGCATATATTTGTTGCAGCTTGTTAAAAATTTCCTTATTTCAATATACTACAAAAACTTACAAATTGCAAAAAAAAAAGAAGAGAGTCTCTTCTTTTAATTATAATTAAAATCAAATTTAATATTACAGTAATATTATTCTATCTCTGAATCGGAATCCGAATCATTATCTAGAACCATATCATGTTGGGTTTCACGTAACTGACGCAATTTTTTAACCATTTGGATCACAAAATCAAGTTCTTTGTCGGTCAAATCATAAGACAAGCTCATGAGACGTCTACGCTTATTCTTTGGAGGAGTATCTTCTTTTACCTTTGTGCTGTGGATTAAGAATAGATTCTCTACACCAATGCCAAAAATCTCAGCTAATTTATGTATGTTGTAAGCCGTTGCCCCTCGGCGGCCTCGCTCAATTAGACCAACAAACCCAGATGTTAGTTCTAACAATTCAGCAAGTTCATCGATGGACATATTTCTAGCACTTCTTTCGTTTCTGATGTTCTCACCGATAGTTTTTCTTAATTGTTCCTTTGTCATTAATAGCACCTCACATTAACTTAAGTATTTTTTTAATCTGCACGTTAATAATAATATAAAAACGAGAATTAAAGAAGAAATAATTAGTTATAATATTCGTGATACAAAATGTCTAAATAGTGCGAATATGTGAGAAAATTAAGACTTTTCGGGCTTTTTTCCGACAAACTGGAAATAATTAGTTTTTATCATGCCATTAAATAATTTTCTCTTTGCGGCTGCTTTTTCGCCATAGAGTTTCTCAAAGTCCTCATAAGATGTAAGCACATACACCGACCAAGTCTTGTCCTTAGAAAATAATTTGCCCATATCTCGATACAATTCTTCGACATCGGACATATTTCCAATACGTTCGCCGTATGGAGGGTTGCAAATAGCGATTCCGTACTTTGAAGGTAATGTAACTTCTTTAAAGGGTTTCACTTCAAAATGAATGCAATCATCAACGCCAGCCTTGCGTGCATTGTGCTTTGCAATTTCTATTGCTTGCGGGTCGAGGTCAGAACCATAAATTTCTGGCGTAAAATCAGTATTGATTTGTGCAAACGCATGAGAACGAACGTCTCGCCACATTTTTTTATCAATTTGGTGCCAATCCTCTGAAACGAACTTCCGTGATAAACCGGGAGCGATGTTTTTAGCCATTAGGGCAGCTTCAATTGGAATTGTGCCCGAGCCACAAACTGGATCAAGTAAAATTCTGTCTTTTTTCCAGTAGCTAAGCTCAATGATTGCAGCGGATAACGTTTCTTTAAGTGGTGCCTCTACAGAAATTTCACGATAGCCACGTTTATGAAGCCCAGGGCCTGTTGTATCAATTGTAAGCGTAACATGGTCTTTTAACAAGCCGACCTGAATTTTGTATTCGGCACCGGTTTCTTCAAACCATTCGGTTTTGTATTTCTGTTTTAGCTTTTCAACAATTGATTTTTTTACAATGGCTTGGCAGTCTGACACACTAAAAAGTTTTGAACGCACAGATTTGCCTGTCACTGTAAATTTTGCATCTTCGCTTATCCAATCGGCCCAAGGAAGAGCTTTTGTCTTTTCGAAAAGTTCGTCAAAGGTGAAAGCATCAAACTCGCCAACATTCACGAGCAACCGATCAGCACTCCTAAGCCAGATGTTTGCTTCGGGTATTACCTTTATAGAACCAGTAAAATCAATTCTGCCATCAAGTACTTTAACGTTTGAGTAGCCGAGCTTCATCACTTCACGTTTTACGGTTGCCTCAAGTCCAAAAGTCGTTGTTGCTATATAATTTATATTTTCCATACCCACGCCCCTCGTCTGCATTTATCTTGCAATTAATCAATATTAGTTTATAATATTTGAAGTATATAGTCAATGAACATTAAGAACTCAAACTATAAATTAGCTTTTTAGGAGGATTTTATGTATCAACTGATCAAAACAGAAGGGCTGGCAAAGCGGGGTAGGCTTAAAACCGTGCATGGGGTAATCGAAACGCCAGTGTTTATGAATGTAGGAACTATTGCGGCAATTAAGGGTGCTGTTTCTAGTATGGATTTAAAAGAAATTAATTGCCAAGTGGAACTTTCGAACACGTATCATTTGCATTTGCGTCCAGGCGATGAAGTCAT
>JAVBKL010000230.1:0-13944 GCA_031554055.1 Eubacteriales bacterium
AAAGGCGTGAGCGTTGGAAGAGTTGTAGTATTTAATGATATAACTAATATTAAAAAAAGTTTGGATAAACAAGAATACTTGTTGAGTCATGATTCATTAACAGGGCTTATGTCAAGATTGGCGTTTAAAAATAAACTTGTGCAGATTATCAAAAAGGAAAATTTACCGATTGGTATTTTATATTTTAATATCGCTGGAATGAAAGTCATAAACAATATTTTTGGCAATGAATTTGGGGATGAAATAATTAAGTCTGTTGGCAGTATCATTGATTCCGAAGTTTCAAACTGCGGAATTGTTGCAAAAATGAATGGCGACGAGTTTTCGGCACTGATATTCAATGCGACAGAAGAACAAGTGAATGAACTCAAGAACAGAATCATAAACCGTTGTGCAGAAAAAGACAAATTTGAAATTTTCGTTGGCGTATACGTTGGTTACTCCTTTATGAACGATCAAAAAGAGAATTTTGATAATTTATTTAAAGAGGCGATTGGTCATACTTATAGAAAAAAATTGATTTTTGCATTTGGGTTCTATTCAGAAATTTTTGAGTCGCTTGAAGTGCAACTGAGTAACTCCGCTCACGAAACGGAAGGGCATATCGTTCGCTTAAAAGATTTATGTACAAAAGTTGCCGTTAGCATGAACTATACGGTTTCGGAAATTAAAAATATAAATTTATTAGCACTTACACATGATATAGGACTTTTAAATAGCTCTGATAAGTTTTTGGAAAAAGAAGGTAGCTTGACAAATTATGAGTGGGAAGAGTACAAACTTCACACTGTACGTGGGTATAATATTGCACTTGCTACAACGGAACTTATAGGAGTTGCTGAATGTATTTTGTCCCATCACGAAAGATTTGATGGGTTTGGTTATCCTCATAGAAAAAAAGGGAATGATATTCCTGAAATGTCCAGAATTTTAGCGGTTATAGATTTTTATGACGGACAACTGTATCCAAAAAAGAATGTCAAGCCAAAAGCGAAAGCTGAAGTTATAAAAGAAATTGAAAAGAATGCGGGTTCAATGTTTGACCCAAGGATTGTTGAACATTTTATTTCTGTTGTTTCGGCCTTGGAGAATTAATAAATTGTGAAGGAAAATGCGGCTATGTTGGGAAATGAAGTGATAGGAATCGAAGTGTTGGAAATTCAAAAATACCTGATTTACTTTTTTCTGTTTTCATTTGTCGGGTGGCTCATCGAAAGTGCTTTTTATAGCCTCATAAATAAAAAGCTTATTAATAGAGGTTTTTTTATGCTACCCATTTCTCCAATTTACGGATTTACAATGACTTTAATTCTTAGCTATTTATATAAAGAAAATATAAACTTAGTAATTTTATTTTTTGGAAGTGCTGTTTTTAGTATCGCAGTAGAATATTTTGTATATGCTTTACTAAAAATGGCTTTCAAAGTTCAGTTTTGGTCATATGAAGACTATGGGAGCAAAATAAAAAGGCGAGTGTATTGGCTTATTTTTATTTTTTGGTCGGCACTCATAGTGCTTTATTTTGAGTTTATACATAGTAGTTTGGATGGTTTGTTAACTGGACTTATATTTAACTACAAAGTGAATATGATAAGCTTGCTACCGATATTAACAACGATTATAGTGATTGACGGATTAACAACAGCTCTCACCGTAGAAAAGCTTCGAGCAAGACTAATCGAAATGAATGATATTAGATATAAATTTAAAAGCTATATTGAACACTCGAACATTTTTGGAAGTGCAAATGAATTGATACAAAAAGCTGATATTCGTTCAGAAGAAACTGCGATCAATGCCATTCGAGATTTGGGTTTTTCGGTAATAACTTACGGTGAGGTTTCAGAAGAAGCACTGGCTGCCAATCTTTCGTTGTTAAAGGTACGGTATAATAAATTGTTTCACTTAAGTCTTTATGAGCGGCGTCTCCTCATGGCATATCCAAACATCAAATATGCTGGATACATAGTTTGTCTTGATGATTTAATTGATAATCTAAATGTGAAAAAAATTGTTAATAGGGGGTAATGATATGGCAACTAATAATGTAACTCGTGATGCAATGGAAATTAAACTTGACAATACTCTACCCGAATACCCAGCGTTTGAAGCGGGAATTAGGAGAGCACCCGACAGGGGTTTTAGGCTGAGCAAATCCCAAACTGAGATTGCTTTAAAAAATGCACTTAGGTATGTGCCGGAAGAACTTCACAGTACACTCGCACCGGAGTTTATGCAAGAACTTAAAACGTATGGCAGAATTTATGCGTATCGTTATCGTCCAAGCGGCAGAATTTATGGAAAATCAATTGATGAGTACAAAGGAAATTGCGTAGAGGGAAAAGCGTTTCAAGTCATGATTGATAACAATTTAGATTTAAAAATTGCACTGTACCCTTATGAGCTTGTGACCTACGGCGAAACAGGCAGTGTTTGTCAAAACTGGCTACAATATTGCTTAATTAAAAAATATCTTGAAGTGATGACTCGTGAACAAACTTTGGTTTTGGAGTCTGGGCATCCACTTGGGCTTTTTCCATCAAAGGAAGACGCACCGAGAGTAATTATCACAAACGCACTCATGATCGGAATGTTTGATAATATCAAAGATTGGGAAATCGCAGAGCAAATGGGCGTTGCAAACTACGGACAAATGACGGCTGGCGGCTGGATGTATATAGGCCCACAAGGCATCGTGCATGGAACATTTAACACAATTTTAAATGCAGGTCGGATGAAACTTGGCATTGCGGATTCCGACGACTTGCGTGGACATTTATTTGTAACAAGCGGTCTTGGTGGAATGAGTGGAGCACAACCCAAAGCAGTAGAAATTGCAAACGGCGTTGGCATAGTGGCAGAGGTTGACGAATCCAGAATCAAAACTCGCCATGAGCAAGGTTGGGTTAGTAGAATATCAGGTGACCTTGGCGAAGTATTTAAAATTGCAAAAGAGTATTTACACAAAAAAGAAACAATTTCAATCGGGTATCATGGAAACATCGTGGATTTATTGCAATATGCGGTTGATAACGATATTCATATAGAATTACTTTCAGACCAAACCTCTTGTCATAATGTATATGACGGCGGATATTGTCCTCAAGGAATCACGTTTGAAGAACGAACTACACTGCTCAAGAATGACCGTGAAAAATTTGTAAGTCTCGTTAATCAATCACTTAGAAAACATTTTGAACTAATCCAAGCGTTAAGTGATAAAGGTTCTTACTTCTTTGATTACGGAAATTCATTTTTAAAAGCGGTTTATGATGCGGGCGTTATGGAAGTTTCAAAAAATGGAATTGACGAAAAAGACGGTTTTATTTTCCCTTCTTATGTGGAAGACATTATGGGGCCAGAACTCTTTGATTATGGTTATGGGCCCTTTAGATGGGTTTGTTTAAGCGGAAACCCTGATGATTTGCGAAAAACAGACGAAGCTGCTATGAATTGCATCGACCCGAATCGTCGTGGGCAAGACAGGGATAACTATATTTGGATTAGAGACGCAGAAAAAAATAAATTGGTCGTAGGCACGCAAGCAAGAATTTTATACCAAGACGCAGAAGGTCGAACAAAAATTGCACTTAAGTTTAATGAAATGATTAGAAATGGTGAAATCGGGCCTGTTATGCTAGGCCGCGACCACCACGATGTGAGTGGTACGGACTCACCATTTAGAGAAACCTCCAATATAAAAGACGGCAGTAACGTTATGGCAGACATGGCTACCCAATGCTTCGCTGGAAATGCGGCGAGAGGCATGAGTCTTATTGCTTTGCATAATGGCGGCGGTGTCGGCATCGGAAAATCTATAAATGGCGGCTTTGGTATGGTGCTTGACGGTTCTGAACGTGCTGGACGCATCATTGAAAGTGCAATGATGTGGGACGTAATGGGCGGTGTGGCCAGACGTTCGTGGGCAAGAAATGAAAATTCTATTTCTACAAGCATTGAGTACAATAAAAAGTATAAGGGACGGGGACATATTACTATTCCATTTATCGTGAATGAAGATTTAATAAAAGATGTTGTTGAGAGGGGAATTTCTGATGTCAAAAATAATTGAGTGTATCCCGAACTTTAGCGAGGGGCGAAACCAAGAAGTGATCAACAAGCTTGTTGACTGTGCAAAAAGCATTGGCGGTGTCATGCTTCTTGACTATTCTTCTGACACAAGCCATAACAGAAGCGTATTTACGCTGGCAGGTTCTCCAGAAGGAATTGCTGAAGTGGCTTTTTCACTGGCAAAACTTGCATCGGAACTAATTGATTTAACGAAACACGAAGGCGAACACCCAAGAATGGGTGCAGTAGATGTTATTCCATTTGTGCCTATAAAAAATGCAACGGCGGCTGAATGCGTTGAAATTTCTAAAAAGGTCGGCGAGCGAATTGCAAATGAGCTGAACATACCAGTATTTTTGTATGAAGATGCGGCAACAGCGGAGCACCGAAGAAATTTGGCAGAGATTAGAAAAGGCCAATTCGAAGGAATGTCTGTGAAAATTTTAAAAGACGAGTGGGCTCCAGATTTTGGCGAGAGAAAAGTTCATCCGACTGCTGGTTGTGTGGCGGTTGGTGCGAGAATGCCACTCATTGCTTATAACGTGAACCTAAATACTTCTGATATTGAAATTGCAAATAAAATTGCAAAAGCAATTCGTGGAATCAGTGGCGGTTATAAATATTGCAAGGCAATGGGTGTTATGCTTGAAGACAAACAAATTGCTCAAGTATCCATGAATTTGGTCAACTACGAAAAAACGCCAATTTACCGTGTGGTAGAAACAGTTCGTCAAGAAGCAAAACGCTATGGCGTGAGTATAATCGGAACCGAACTTGTGGGTCTTGCCCCAGCCAAAGCACTTATTGACTGTGCCGAATATTATTTGCAAATAGAAGATTTTGATTATAAGAAGCAAGTTCTTGAAAACCACATCATGTAGTTGTTTAGAGGGGTGCTTTACTTGGCTAATGAAATAGATTTGCTCATAAAAAATATTGGTGTGTTAGCAACGCCAATTGGTTCTGTGGCAAAATATGGAAAAGAACAAAATGAAATCATGGTTTTAAAAAATGCATATATCGCTGTAAACAACGGCGAAATCTTGGAAGTTGGCACAGGCAACTGTGGATTTGAGAATGTGGCAACCCAAGTGATTGATGCAAGCGGCTGTTTAGTTACGCCGGGGCTTGTGGATTCGCATACGCATTTGGTTTTTGGGGGTTGGAGACAACACGAGATGTCATTAAAACTATGTGGTGCGAGCTACCTCGATATTTTAAAAGCAGGCGGCGGCATATTATCCACGGTTGAACGCACAAGAGAAGCAACTGAAGACGAGCTTTTTTATAAAAGTAAAGCTTTGCTAGAAACCATGCTTGCTCATGGGACAACAACCTGTGAAATTAAAAGCGGCTACGGATTAAATTTTGACGATGAATTAAAGCAGTTAAACGTTACAGCCAGACTAAAAAAAGAAACGCCGCTTGATATAGCATCCACATTTATGGGTGCTCATGCTGTGCCAAAAGAATTTAAAGAAAACAGGGACGGCTATATTGATTTGCTTTGCAATAAAATTATACCGGAACTTGCAACACATAAGCTTGCCGAGTTTTGCGATATATTCTGTGAGTCTTCTGTTTTTGATATAAACGAGACACAAAGAATTTTGGAAACTGCTGCATCTCACGGCATGAAGATTAAAATGCATGCCGATGAAATTGAGCCAATGGGTGGTGCCGAACTTGCTGGAAAACTATCCGCCATATCAGCCGAGCATTTGATACAAGCGTCCAATCAGGGCATACAAGCAATGGCAAAAAGCAAAACCATTGCGGTTTTATTGCCAGCGACTTCTTTTTATCTGGATAAACCATATGCAAGAGCGAGAAAAATGCTTGACGAAAATATGGCTGTTGCAGTTGCTACAGATTTTAATCCCGGCTCAAGCCCCAATTTAAACTTACAGTTACCAATGAATATTGCTTGTTTAAAATACAAACTTACGCCAAGCGAAGTTTTAACGGCTGTCACATTAAATGCGGCGGCGGCTATCGGCTTCGAAAAAAAGCTCGGCAGTCTGGAACCAAAAAAACAAGCAGACATCGTGATTTGGAACTGCGAAGATTTGGATTTTCTGTTTTATAGATATGGAAACAATCAAGTGAAGCAAGTGATTAAAGCGGGAAAAGTTATGTAATTTTAATTTATGGAGGAGAAAAAATGCAGCTAACAACACTCAAATTGAATGAATTTATAGATATTCTTGCATCGAACGAACCAGCACCTGGCGGCGGCTCCGCATCGGCACTTGCAGGTGCTGTAGGAATTAGTCTTGCAGCGATGGTTGCAGGTCTTACTGTGGGTCGTGAAAAATATAAAGATTTTGAAGATGTAGCAAAAGAAGTAATCGAAAAAGCAGAGAGCCTAAAGTCAGAAATATTTGTAGGCATCGACAAAGACACCGACGCTTACAATGCAGTAACCGATGTATTTAAAATGCCAAAGTCAACCGATGAAGAAAAAGCCCACCGCAAAGAAGCCATGCAAGCCGCTTTGAAAAACGCAACGCTTACACCGTTTCACATGATGGTTTTGTGTTACTCGGCACTTGAATGTGCAAAAAAATTAATAGGGGCATCAAACCCCAACGCAGCCAGTGACTTGGGCGTTGCGGCAATTAATTTAAAATCGGCAGTACAAGGCTCATGGTTAAATGTACTCATTAATCTTGATGGAATAAACGATGTTGAATTTAAGGAAGAGTATCGCAAAAAAGGGCAAGAGCTTGTAGAAAAAGCAGAAGTGATTGCCGACGAAATTTACCAAGCTGTTCTCAAGAGTTTTTAATATGGGAAAGTTTTGCATCATTAAAAAAGGCGAGCAAAAAACCTCTTCATGGAGTGGTGGCACAACAACAGAAATTTTTATTTTTCCAGAAAGCTCGAGTTATGCCGCAAGAAATTTTGACTTTAGAATTAGTTCTGCAACAATCGAGGTTTCAGAATCGGACTTTACCAAGCTTGATGGGGTAACTAGGCATCTTATGATTTTGAATGGAGCAATTGAGCTTTGTCATGATGGTGAAAATAAAATTACTCTAAAACCGTATGCCGAATATATTTTTGATGGCGGAAGAAACACAAAGTCATTTGGAATTTGCACAGATTTTAACTTAATGCTTAGAAATGGCTACAGCGGAAATTTAAAAGCGGTTCAAGGCACAGAACAATTAAGAATGATCTACGCCTTAACTAGCGATACCATAATTAAAAATTCGGAGTTTGAAATTATTTTAGATTCTGGTGATTTTGTAATATTTAATGATGACCAAGAAGTTGAAATTAATAAAAATGCAATCGCAATTGATGTTAAGCTTTCGCATAGTGGGGGAAAAGAATGAATTTTGATGAAGCAATGGAATTTATTGCAACAACGTATAAGTTTGGGTCAAAGCTTGGACTAGAACGGATTAGAAATTTACTTAAACACCTTGGTAACCCGCATGAAAAACTCAAGTACGTTCATGTGGCGGGTACAAACGGCAAAGGTTCAACAACCTCGTTCATTGCATCGGTTTTAATGGAAGCCAATTACAAAGTTGGTATTTATACCTCTCCTTTTATCCATAAGTTTAACGAACGCATACAGGTGAATAACGAATTGATTAGCAACGAAGACATCGCTCGGATTATTTCTGTCATAAAAGAAAAAGTTCAGCTCATGCATGATTTGGACGAAGGCTGTCCAACAGAATTTGAAATCGTAACGGCACTTGGTTTTCAATATTTTTATGAAAAAAAATGTGATATTGTCGTTCTTGAAGTTGGGCTGGGTGGGAGACTCGATTCCACAAACATTATCAAAGACTCTGAAGTCTCTGTAATAACCACCATTGATTACGATCACATGGACGTACTCGGAAATACCATTGAAGAGATTGCGGCAGAAAAAGCTGGGATTATCAAGACCAATAGCTGTGTTATTTTGTATCCACAAAGAGATGAAGTGATTCAAGTGATTCAAGAAGTTTGCAGACAAAAAGTTTCAACCCTTGAGTTGCTTGACGAAAAAGAAGTAGAAATTGTTACCTACGATTCGTTTTCACAAATTTTCAATTTCCGCCATTTTAAGAACTTGAAAATCTCCATGCTGTCAGAGTTTCAAACTTTAAATGCTTCACTTGCAATTATGGCGATTGAAGTTTTAACAGAACGTGGTTTTTCGATTACTGATAAAAATATTTACGATGGCTTGAGCAAAACAAAATGGATTGGACGATTTGAAATTTTAAAACGAGAACCGATTTTTCTTGTAGATGCCGCTCACAATAAAGAGGGCAGTAGACATTTAAGGTTAAACCTCATGAAGTTCTTCCCTGATAAAAAAGTCATATTTATCGTTGGAGTATCGGCAGACAAAGACTATCATGCCATGATTGAGCAGATTGCACCTCTTGCAAAATGCTTTATTGCGACACAGGCAAACAGCCCACGCGCAATGGAAGCCGCAAAACTTGGCGAATACTTAAGCACGATTCATTCAGAAGTATATGTCGAACCAGTGCCACGGAACGCTGTGTTTAAAAGCCTAGAACTTTGCACTGATGCCGAAATTATTTGTTCGTTTGGCTCTTTGTATTATGTTGGAGACGTAAGAGTATGTTTTGAAATATAAAAATCATGAGGGATAGATTTAGCTTTTAAAATCTATCCCTTGTTTTATACCTCTAAATTTGTATTTCAATTTTATATTTATCTAGCCAGTAATTGATTTGCAAATAAAAAGCCATAAGCTGTGGACCAGCCATGAGTTGACCATACCAAGGTTTTCCATAATCTGAAGGTGTTGCTAAAAATTCAAACACTTTCTCTTTATTTAGAAGTGGTGCAATTGGCGAGTTTTTATTATCCATCACAAGTTTGAGCTTCTCGCTTAACATTTTTTCATAACGAGGATGATACGTTTTTGGGAAGGGGCTTTTCTTTCTGAAAAGTATTTCATCAGGTAGATCGCCTTTGAATGCTTCACGAAGCAAACTCTTTGGCGTGCCATTGCACTTAAACTCCCAAGGAACATTCCAAAGAAATTCAATCAATCGGTGGTCGGCAAATGGGACTCGACCAGTTAGCCCATTGTATCTGCCCATTGCGTCCATTCTGTCGAGTAGGTTTGTCATAAACCATTTGTGATTGATATACGACAGCTCTCGTTCACGCACCTTGCTTTGTGAATCAGTTTCTAAGGTTGGCACTTGACTGATTGTATATTCATATCTATTTTTAATATGCAAATCAATATCTATTTTATTTAGTAAGTCTTTCGATAGCAAAAGCTTTCTAAAATCTGTATTGCGAATCCAAGGGAATGAGTCGATTTTGTCCTTCGTGTGAAACCAAGGGTAACCGCCGAAAATTTCGTCAGAGCATTCGCCTGTTAAAGTCGAGTTGCTGGTCTTTGCAACTTCTCCGCAGAAATAGATTAAAGAGGAGTCAATATCAGCCATCCCTGGCATATCTTTTGCGTCAACCGCTTTATATAAATAGTCAACAAGCGTGTCAATGCCACATTCCAAATAGCTGTGGTCGGTTTTCAAATAATCAACCATTTTTCCGACCCAAAGCTTATCCATGTCCACTTGGAACGAATTGGATTGAAAGTAAAGCTCATTTTCTTCGTAATCAAAGGAATATGTTTTAAGTGGTTCGTCCATTTCTTTCGCCATGATGGCAGTAACAATACTAGAATCAAGACCTCCCGATAAAAGGCTGCCCTTGTCCGCACTTTTATTCATTTGCAACTTAACAGCGTCTTGGGTTAAGGATTTCACTTTTTGCAGTGTCTCTTCATAACTTAAATCATGCTCGACACATTTTAATTCCCAATACTTTTTCTCAAAATACCCATCTACAGAGAAAATTCCAAAACTTCCATATTTAACTTCTGATAAATTTTCAAATAATCCAAATCCTTCTGTTCTCGATGGGAAAAGCCCGAACAATTCGGAAAGTGACTCTTTATTCAGTTGTGGTTTTAATCCGTCGTTTGCAAAAATATTTTTTGGTCTTGAACCGAAATATAAAGCATTATGATTGATACCATAAAACAAAGGTTTTACGCCAAGCCTGTCACGGCAAAAGAAGAGTTTTTTTCGGTTAGAATCAGAAATTACAAAGGAAAAGACTCCATTAAAATGGTTGGCACATTCATTTCCAAATTGAATATAAGCTGCTAACGCAATTTCTGCATCTGACTTAAATTTAAAATTGTACTTCAAAGAACGCATGAGTTCTTCATGGTTATAAATTTCACCGTCAAAAGAAATTGTGTAGTTACCACAATTGCTTGTTAACGTTTTTGATTGAAACACAGTCATAAATCCGTCTTGAAACCTGCAAAAACCTTGTAAATTCTCCATATGCCCCTCCTTATAATAAAAAAAATAAAAATCAAACCCGAGCAAGATCCATTGGCTCATCACAGCAATGGGGATTCTGGGATTAGCCAAGTGGAATAATACTCTTCCCGAATCATAAAAAGTTGCAGTCAAAGCACCTTAAAGCGGCAAGTCTAAAAATCCAGAACCATCAAGCTCTGCAAAACCTCCACTTAAAGATATGTTTACAGCCACAACATATTTACTTTCTGCAAAGAATAGTCATTCGGGGACAATAAAATAATCCCCATGGCTTGATTTTATATACTATTCGAGAGCATGGCTTCTGTGCAAAAAAAATTCTAAACTTCGGTGACACAGTATGGACAATCAGAATTTGAAAGAGTATGGGAGTCGGGCAAGGATTGGGGTAAGCTCTCCATACAACATTTTCCGTCCTGCTGGTGCTTGCAGTTGCTTGTGCAATTAATCAATAAAAACACCTCCATATTTAGTATCTGCAAGGCATTCATAAAAAATGTACACATCAAAAAAGATTTGTGGTGTAAGCAATGGCTTGAATATTATTCCGTAATCTCTTATAATAGAGTACAATTGAGGTGCTTATACTATGACGAAAAAAGAAATTTTAGAGTACTGCCTTACTTTTCCAAATGTTTATGAAGATTATCCGTTTGATAATGTAACAACAGTTATGAAACATGGCTCAAACAAAAAAATGTTTGCACTGATTGCGGATAACCAAATCAATTTAAAATGTGAGCCACTTCGTTCAGATATTTTACGAAGCGAATACAAAGGCATTATACCTGGGTACCATATGAACAAACAACATTGGAACTCTGTTTGTTTTGATACAGACGTTCCAGATGAATTAATTTTGGATTTGGTTGAGATCAGTTACAACTTAACAAAAGGCAAAGTGCCTAAAAAAAAGGTGGATAAAAATGTGCAATGAAAGCAGCAGTCATTACAATGAATTTATAGAAATTGTTGGTGCAAGAGAGAACAACTTAAAAAACGTAAGTTTGAAAATTCCAAAACGTAAAATAACAATTTTTACGGGTGTGTCTGGTTCAGGAAAATCGTCCATTGTGTTTGAAACAATCGCACAAGAGGCAAGCAGGCAGCTTAACGAAAATTTTAGCAATTTTATAAAAGGATTCTTGCCTAAGTACAGCCAGCCAGATGCGGATAGCATTACCAATCTTTCAACGGCGATTGTCGTTGACCAAAAAAGACTTGGCGGAAACTCACGTTCCACACTGGGAACCATTACCGATATAAATCCACTCATACGCTTGCTATTTTCAAGAATCGCCGACCCGATCATTGGAACCAGAAATTTTTATTCGTTTAATGATCCAAATGGAATGTGTAAGCAGTGCGAGGGCATTGGGCGGATCACAACCCTTGATGTTGACCGTGCACTAGACAAAGAAAAATCCTTAAACGAGGGTGCGATTAACCTTCCCGGTTTTAATGTGGGAACCTGGCAATGGAAATTGTATGCAAACGTTGGATTTTTCGATGCAGATAAAAAAATAAAAGATTACACAGATGAAGAGTATCACAAACTGGTTTATTCGAAATCCGAAAAAATATCCGTTAGCTTTTTTGACGGAATGAATACAACCTATGAGGGACTTGTCGAGAAATTTAAACGACTGTATATAAAAACCGAAGGCGAGAAATCGGAAGCAACAATGAAAAAAATCGGACAATTCATCACAGTCGAGTCTTGCCCGCACTGCAACGGAACAAGATACAATGAAGAAGTTTTATCCTCAAAGATAAATAGAAAATCGATTGCTGATGTGACTGCCATGCAAATTGATGAACTTATAGAATTTTTAAAATTAGTTAAAAATGAAAACGTTGCATCAGTCATCCAGAATACAATTGAAAGACTGAATAACCTAATTAACATTGGACTTGATTATGTTAGCCTTGATCGAGAGACAACGACTTTATCAGGGGGCGAGTCACAGCGTGTTAAAATGGTAAAGCATTTAACAAGCAGTCTCACCGATGTCATGTATATTTTCGACGAGCCAAGCATCGGCCTGCACCCAAGAGATGTTCATAGGCTCAATGATTTGCTGTTAAAACTTAGAAACAAGGGCAATACAGTTATTGTAGTCGAGCATGATAAAGATGTCATTCGAATCGCCGACCATATCATTGATGTAGGTCCAAAGGCTGGTGCAAACGGCGGTAAAATTATGTTTGAAGGCAGTTACGAGGATTTACTAAAAACAGATACGCTTACAGGAAAATTTCTCATGCGAGCACTGGATATTAACCGAAAACCAAGAAAGAGCCAAGAATACTTTGAGACAAAACCAAGTTCTCTGCACAATTTAAAAAATACGAGCATTAAAATTCCAAAAGGAATCTTGAGCGTAATCACTGGGGTTGCCGGTTCTGGAAAAAGTTCCATTATCAGCGGCGTGTTCGCAAAAGAATATCCAGAAGCAATCATCATTGACCAAAGTGCAGTAAGTGCAAACATAAGGTCAAATCCCGCAACGTTTACAGGAACGATGGACTTAATCAGACAAGCGTTTGCCGATGCAAATTCGGTAGGTGTTGGATTATTTAGTTACAACTCGGAGGGTGCTTGCCCAAGTTGTAACGGTATTGGACATATCGAAACAGACTTGTCGTTTATGGACGCAATCAAGCTCCTATGCGAGGATTGCGGCGGCAAACGTTATAAAAAAGAAGTCCTAGAATATACATTACATGGTAAGAACATTGCGGAAGTAATGAGCATGACCATCGACGAAGCCGTTGTGTTTTTTGAACAGAAAGATATAAAAAACAAACTCAAGAGCATCATGGAAGTTGGTTTAAACTATATGACTTTGGGACAGCCACTCAATACACTTTCGGGCGGCGAGTGTCAACGACTTAAACTTGCAAAAGAGCTAAACAAAAAGGGCAACATATATATCATGGACGAGCCAACAACAGGGCTTCATATGTCCGATACGACCAATATTCTTGAGATTATTAACAAACTAATCAATAAGGGGAATACGGTTGTTGTAATTGAACACAACCTAGATATTATCAGAAATGCCGACTGGGTCATTGATATGGGGCCAGATGGTGGTAGCCGTGGCGGTTCAATTGTTTTTAGCGGCACCCCCGAAGATTTATTATCTTGCGAAAATTCAATAACAGCAAAATTTATGTAAAATTCTACGTATATGTTTATAACGAAAAAAAGGGGGGGGCGTTAATGAATATAAGACGAGTCATATTTTTAGTAATCGCGCTGACAATACTTTGTTTTTCTATTTCTGTTTTTGCCGATGTCGGAAACACTTTCAGTTCGGAGGGAAGTGGATTTGGTGGTGGCAGTTATTCAAGCTCTGGCAGTCATAGTGGAGAAATGGATATTGCGTGGATTGTGTATATGTTTTTAAGTTTACCATTCCCACTCAATATTATTTTTCTGGCAATCGTAATTGTTGCAGGACTTTATTTTGCAAACCATAGGAAGGGACCGTCAACTAACAGTCAT
>JAVBKL010000088.1:0-5389 GCA_031554055.1 Eubacteriales bacterium
TAAATCCTGCCCGTTCTAGCGGGTTACTGTCCAATTTTTTTGTTCATTTTTCGCAAGGGCCTTTTGGTCAAGCCCCTGTCACTTCTGTTCAAACTTTCACGTCCCCTCCCGCCACATCCAAACTCAATTCAGGGGCGGTGAGAGGGGGCGGGGGGACGTGCTCAAATGCGATCCTGGCATAAACAAAATTTCTAGGACCCTACTGAACCATAAACTCCGCCACCATATCGGAGTGCAGCAGGGCAAGAGGCCGTTATGCAACAATTCGCTGACTTGGTATTCCTTTCCAGCTAAGTCTATATTTGTGGCTTTGCTTTGAGTAATTTCGAAACCACAGTTTGATGTGATTATGAGGTACGATCACCACAGTTCCGTCACTGTCGTAGTACAAGCTGAAAAAGTTTCAATTTAAAATTTTCAGACAATGAAGAGATTTAAGCGTATCTTGTAAGACTAAAATTAAAATATTATTTAAGAGGAGGAAGTTAAAATGAGTATTTATGATATTACGGTTAAAGATGCAAGCAAGCAAGATGTCTCCTTGTCAGAGTATAAGGGAAAGGTTCTTTTGATTGTGAATACGGCAACAAAATGCGGATTGACCCCACAATATGAGGCTCTTGAGAATTTATATAAGAAGTATGCAGATAGGGGACTTGAGATTTTGGATTTCCCTTGCAACCAATTCTTGTCGCAAGCACCAGGCAGCGATGAAGAAATTGGTTCGTTCTGCCAAACCAATTACGGAACAACATTTAAGAGGTTTGCCAAAGTTGATGTAAACGGGGAAAATGCTTCGCCGCTTTTTGTATATCTAAAAGAGAAAGCAAAAGAAGAGCATGAAGACGAAGAAAATTTAGGATTTAGAGAGAAGCTTGCACAGATTGGTCAAAAATTCTTGGGTTCTGAAATTAAGTGGAACTTTACAAAATTTTTGATTGACCGTGAGGGACGAGTGATTGACCGTTTTGCACCGATCAGAAAACCCGAAGATATTGGGGAAATCCTAGAAAAGATATTATAATTTTAATTGAATACAAACAAAAAGCGGAGCGGCAAAATTTATGTCGCTCCGTTTTTTGTGTCAATTTTCTAAAACACAACTTACGATATACTCTGTGTTTGGCGGAATATTTTTTATTCCGTGAGGAACTGATCTCCATTCGCCAATTAAGCCGAGCTCGGCGGCGGCAAGTTCAAAGTGCGAAATAGCGATGCCGATGTCAAGCAGTTGCATACTAAAGCCAAGTAACTTGGTGGTGGCTGGTAAATGTTCCACAAAGAAATGAATATTGTTTTCGGATTTTACAATTTTCCAAGGTTGTTTATTTGAACCAGACGGTGCGATGCGTACCATCTCAAGAGCTACCCCAAGTGGCTCATTTGCAAAAGTGGCGTCAAATGCAAGCGGCTTGCCAAACTCGCCACTTGAGAAAATATCCGAATGCGGTTTGCGTTTATCGGCACTCACCACACGACGCATAAACGAATCCAAAAATCTCTTGCCGTTTTGTGGTGTACCGACAGCAACGATTGCGGGGATCACTTCGTCTTTGCCAACGGTGATGGCTGTACTTAATTCGTCTCGTTTAAACAATCCCCCAAGCCAACAAGTGCCAAGTCCTTTTTCTGTGCAGAAAAGAATCGCCTTTTCTATGGCAACACCGGCGTTAATTAACTTTGTTGATGTTTTATCGCAGACAGCTACAATATAAGACGGTGCATTTTTTATTACGCCGTAAGTGCCAAACTGCTTGCCGTTGTTATTGTTTTCAATGATTGCAAGCTTGACTCCGTACTTTTCTGAAAGTGCTTTCAGTTGTGCATCGAGTTCTGTAAGCGTGTTGCTTGCAATTTTTTCGCCTGAATAAGACCTCACAGAATATCTTTTTTTCATTGTTTGGATCGAGCTCATAAAATTCCCTCACATTCATAAATTTCGCATCATTCATTATACACCCCACGCAAGTTGTGGTCAACGCAATAAAAAGTTGTTCCATAAAGCCAATTGAAATGTTATAATCAGGTAATATTTATTTGCATTAAAAAATAACATAATAGGATGATTTTATGAGAGATACGAGCATAGTTATATTATCGTATAATAACTTGGAATATACAGAGGACTGTATTAATTCTATAAGGGATTTTACCGAGAGTGGGACGTATGAAATTATTGTGGTCGATAACGCTTCATCAGACAATTCTGTTTCGTGGCTTAAAGAGCAGCACGACATAAAACTTATTGTAAACACAGAGAACAAGGGTTTCCCTGCTGCATGCAATCAGGGTATGCGGTTGGCAGAGCCTAAGAACGATATTTTGCTTTTAAACAACGATGTGATTGTCACTAAAAATTGGCTTGCAAATATGAAAACTGCCCTTTACAGTGATGAAAAAGTTGGTGCTGTCGGGGCAATTACAAATTCTTGTTCGTATTATCAACAAATAAAATGCAATTATGAAACTATGGACGAAATGTTTAAATTTGCAGAAAAAAATAATGTTTCGTCGCCAAAGAAATGGGAACAAAGAGCAAAGCTTATCGCTTTTTGTATGCTGATTAGGCGTGAAGTCGTGGACGTTGTTGGTGGACTAGACGAAATTTTTACACCTGGAAACTTTGAAGATGATGATTATTCGTTTAGGATAATTGTTGCTGGGTATAAACTTTTATTGTGTAGAGATGTCTTTATTCATCATTTTGGTGGGTTGTCTTTTGGTCGAGACAAAGCCATGTGGGAGTTAATGGAGCGTAATGAGAGGAAACTTTTTGACAAATGGGGAATTGATAATTCGGAGCACTTGGAAATAAATTATGGGTTAATTGAAAAAATGGATAAGCCCGAAGACTCCAAGCTAAATATTTTAGACTTGGGCTGTGGTTGTGGAACTACACTTCTTGCGGCAAAGAATAAGTATCCCCATGCAAATCTTTTTGGCGTTGATAAAAACCCGAACCCATTAAAAATCGCACAGTCTTTTGCAAAGGTTTTTGTGAGCGAAGCAGAAAAAATTATGTTTATTGATACACCAACAGAGCTTACTTCAAATAAATTTGATTATATAATTCTTGGAGAGATCATAGAATATTTAGAGAATCCAGTGGCTTTGCTTGCTGGTCTTAAAGCATTATTAAAGCCAGACGGTAAAATTTTAATGTGTGTTGCCAACGGAATGTATATTGAAAATATTTTGGAGTATATCGTTGGTACAATTAAAAGTGAACTTAGACGGGACTTTTCGTATATTACACTGGTTGAATTAATTGAGCGGGCTGGCTATACGAAATATGAAATATCTGCCGAACATGGAAGAGAAGCCGAGTCAAGGCGACAACAAATGGAAGCAATCATGCAAATATCAAACAAAGACTTTGAAAAGATATATTCGATTAGCAGATATTTGGTTGCTGTTGGCGAATAGGCAAGGGGCTTAGTATGAATATTATTGAGTATTTAAAGGTCATTTTACTCGGAATCGTTGAGGGTATAACTGAATGGTTGCCGATAAGCAGTACAGGGCATATGATGCTTGTGGAGTATTTTATCAAGCTGAACATGTCAGAAGAGTTTAAAACAATGTTTTTTGTATTGATTCAACTGGGAGCAATCTTGGCGGTCATCATTTTATATTTTAACAAAATAATGCCTTTTGATTTGAGTGCAAACTTCGCCATTAAAAAAGACGTTATGCAGCTTTGGTATAAAATACTGGTGGCTTGTGTTCCCGCGGGTGTTATCGGAATTTTATTTGACGATGAGCTGGACAGAATTTTTTATAATGCACCGACGATTGTTTTCACGCTGATTTTTTATGGTGTCATTATGATCTGGATTGAAAACCGTAACAAAGGGTTGAAACCTCGCATTAGAAGTCTTGATAAAATCACGTATAGAGTTGCACTGTTAATCGGAATTTTTCAGTTGCTCGCACTGATACCGGGGACATCTCGCTCCGGTGCGACCATTATCGGTGCCATCTTAATCGGTGCGTCCAGAACGATTGCGGCGGAGTTTACTTTTTTCTTGGCAATCCCTGTGATGTTTGGGGCAAGTTTTGTCAAGCTGATTAAATTTGGTTTTGATTTTACAGGAACAGAAATTTCGATGTTGATTCTTGGTATGGTGGTTGCATTTGTTGTTTCGATTCTTGCGATTAAGTTCCTAATGCAGTACATTAAGAAGAATGATTTCAAGGCGTTTGGTTGGTACAGAATTATACTTGGCAGCATCATTTTAGTTATTCTGTTATTGCAATAAAATCCACTTGAAAAAGTATGATTAATATTGTACAATAGAATTTGTAGACGAGATTCTGCTTCGTCAAAAATGAGGGAGGTGTACATAATGGCATATGAAATAAACGATGATTGCATTAGCTGTGGAGCTTGTGAACCTGAATGTCCAGTTTCTTGTATTACTGAGGGAGACGGCAAGTATGTAATTGGAGCGGAAGAATGTATTTCTTGCGGCGCTTGTGCGGGAGCCTGTCCAGTTGCAGCTCCAAACGAGAAGTAATAATCAACTTCAAATTACCAATTTTAAAAACAATGGACTTTAATTGAGAAATCAATTAGAGTCCATTGTTTTTTTGCACTTTGAAAATTTTCACATCGTCGTTTTCATAGATGAGCGTAAGATTGTCATTAAAAAAATCTACGTCAACGTTTCTGCCGCTAAACTCATAAGAACTTAAATACACATAATCAATGCCCAAATTTTGAAGTGTTTCAAGTTTTGGGTTCTCAAACAGCGGAGTGAGCTGCAAATAATATTTTTGATAATCAATGCCGTGATAAAATAAATAGGAACCAGAGCCGCAAAAAATATTTCGCCCTGCCAAGGAAGCGGCAGCATTGTTATGGTTATCAGAAGTTAATATCAGTGAATCCGCAGGGGTAGAACGCTTAATAAACTCCGCTGCTTCCACACTGCTTTTTTCAAAAATCTGTAACTTTGAATTGGCTTCTCTTGAAAGTGTCATCACGCCGCCAAGGTTGGTTACAATTAAAATCATGGCTGCTACAAAAATGGTGCCATTAAACTCTTTTAATTTGCGGTACATATCTACCAAATAATTTGCAACCAGTAAACAACTTAACAGATGCCAAATGTAGAGCAGTTTATTGTTGTCATAAGCGTTTGGCTGAAACAAGTACCATTCACAAATAACCAAGATGACCACGCCGCAAAGATACAGCCGTCTCAGTTCCTTTTTTGCGTACAGAAAAGCAGGAATTATCAAGAGGTAAACAAGACCCAAGTTTTTTATGTAAAACCAGAAATAGTTATAGAGTTCGTTGATCCAGTTAAAATGCTCTCGTACAAATTGGTCGCCGCTTGCTTGCGAAAACTTAAAAATAAAAAGCTTGGTTGCAGACAAAACA
>JAVBKL010000164.1:0-5832 GCA_031554055.1 Eubacteriales bacterium
GTTAGCTCGAGCCAAGCACCCTCACGGCACATGAACTTGCTTGTTTAGTGCTGCTTCCTTCCGGACCTGACACGCTTCACAAGTGCTCATTGCGTAAGACTCAACCGTCAACACCACTTACAGGGGGCAAACTCTACAAGAGAGGAGCCGAAAACTAGGAATTCACTCTCGCTACAGCGGACTGCGAGTTATAGGGAACCGCTACCTCCCCAGCTAGTACGGACATATATATTATATAACGTTTATTTATTTCGGTCAAGAAGTGCATTCACAACTCTTTGTGTTGCACTTTTTACAATTTCTGGACTGGTGGCGAGGTTGATACGAATGAACCCATACGAGCTTTCTGAAAACCATTCGCCAAAGTCGATTGCCAAGCGGCAAGTGTCTTGGATAAAGCTTTTCATCTCGTCGTTTGGAATGTAGGCACGAAAATCCACCCATGCAAGATAAGTTCCCTCAAGCGGCGAAACAATAATTTTTGGCACATGGGTTTTAAATTCGCCTGCCATGTAATTGTAGTTTTCACGAATCACATCAAGTAAGCCAGCGAGCCACTCATGTCCATCGGCGTATGCGGCTTCGGCTGCACATAAACCAAAAATATTTGGAGGCACATGGCTCACCGTTGAAACGTATTTGGTGTATTGCGCTCGGAGTTGCTCGTTCGAGATAATAACAAAAGCTTGAATCAATCCAGCCAAATTGAAAGTTTTTGAAGCTGAAGTCGTGGTAATGATGATGTCGCAAAATTTTCCGTTACAAACGGTTGCTGATGGAACGTGCTTGCCGCAAATTTCAAGGTCTTGGTGGATTTCGTCCGACAAAACCAAAACGCTGTATTTTTTGCAGATTTCGAGAAGCTTTGTTAGTTCGTCCACAGTCCAAATTCTGCCAGTTGGGTTGTGAGGTGAGCAAAGCATAAATAGTTTAACATGGTTATCTACAATTGCTTTTTCGAACGCCTGAAAATCAATGGTGTAAAAACCGTCGTTGTTCGTAAGTTCAAAAGGAATTAATTTTCTTCCCGATTCACGTACGGCATGGTGAAAGTTAAAATAAACAGGATTTAAAACAATCACGGCGTCATTTGGTTTCGAAAATGCATTTACAAACCAAAACATGGTGCTGACCACGCCGTTTGAAAAACCAATCCATTCTTTTTTAACTTCATAACCATGTACATTTTTCTGCCATTGAATAAATGCATCATAAAAACTATCGGGTACCATTTCATATCCAAACAATCCGTTTGCCACCCGTTTGGACAGACTTTTCACCACAGAATCAGAAGTTTTAAAATCCATGTCGGCAACCCACATGGCGGTTAAGTCGTCATCGCCAAACTTTTCAACCAGACCGTCCCATTTGCGTGAGCCGGTGTTTTTTCGTTCTACAAAATACTTATCACAAAATTCTTTCGTGTTCAATTAAATTCCACCCTTTCTAAAATTCTTAAAAAAGTCAGACATGAGCGAACTGCATTCGTCTGCCATAACGCCTGATATAGTTTGCACCTGATGATTAAATCTTGGCTCTTCCAAAATATTTAAAATGGAGCCGGCACACCCCGCTTTTTTGTTTTTCGTTCCGAAAACAACGGTAGGAATGCGTGCTTGCACAATCGCTCCGGCACACATGGGGCAAGGTTCGACAGTAACAAAGAGCGTACAGTTCTCGAGCCGCCAGTCCCCCATAAATTCACAAGCTTCGTTTATCGCAATAATTTCTGCATGGTAAAGCGAGTTTTTCTTGGTGGTTCGTAGGTTATACCCACGCCCGATAATCTGGTCATTAAAAACGATGGCCGCACCGATGGGTACTTCATTGGCATCATAGGCGGCTCTCGCAAGTTCATAGGCTTCCTTCATAAAAAATGTATAGTCCAAATTAATTATTCCCCCGCTAATGTTGAAAATTATTATATAACATGATAATATAATAATATTAAGATTTGAGCAAGATAGTTTATGAAAATGGAGGGAAACTCAATGTCAGAAAGATTTAGTCTTGTTAAAAAAGGTTACGATCCCGAAGAAGTGGACAAGTATATTGAAAATCTTGAAATGGTAATTAAAAATTATAAAGAAAAAGATTCAGCCATAAAAAATGCACTGATTAACGCACAAATAACCGCAGACAGGGTTGTTAAAGATGCAAGCGTTGACGCTTTGCAAATTAAACGTGATGTAGTGGATAAACTGGAGGGCGTTAGCCAATCAATTTCGGCTCAGAGAAGAAAAGTTCTTGAGTTCCAAACTGAATATAATGGCCTGATGGAAAAATATTTTACACACTTTAATGATAGAGATATTCAGGCTGTCAACAATAAAGTGGACGAGCTAGAATTTTTTATTGAAAGACTCAAGTCAGACGATGGTCTTGACCAAACTCAAAAAGTTACAGAGTAACAGTTACAATAAGCAGACTTTCTTTTGTTGGTCTGTTTTTGTTTTTTTGCGATAGAGTAGAAAAGAAAAATGATAAACCTTTGGGATGGTGAATAAAATGCCTGTAGTAAGCTTATTCTATGGAATCAAAATATCTTTTTATTATGATGACAACAATCCGCCACACTTTCATGCGGCGTATGCGGGGAACAAAGCTTTGGTAGATATTCTTAATTGTGCGGTCATAAAATCTGCCTTACCAAAAAAACAATTGGAACTAGCAAAATGTAATGCAGAGCTAATTCAAATAGAACCATTACGGTAAAGGAGGGTTTTATATGGAGTACTGGCCAGAAGTTATTCAAGTAATTCCAACGGAAGACTATAAAGTTTACATTTACTTTGATGATGGCACAATTAAGTTATATGACGCATCTAAGCAAGTAACACAAGGAGTCTTTAAGCAACTTCAAAATGATAACCTGTTTATTGAAACGTGTACCGTATTAAATCATACATTAGCGTGGACTCCAGATAAAAGTTATAGCGAAGAACGCTGTCTTGACCTTGACCCATACGTCCTTTATGAAAGCTGCCCTATTGTTAATGAGCCGATAGAACGGTTTCGATGAAAAACTGCTTTTTGTGCAAATTTATCGTGATAAAGTGATTTGACGAAAAAATATTGTGAAATAAAAAATATTTCGCAATAGTATTTGCTTTTTATTGGAAGAAGTGCTACAATAGTTATTGTCAAAACATAAATTAATGCAATATAATTTCATAAGGAGGAATTAAAATGGTAGTAGGTTGCGTAAAAGAAATTAAGAAACATGAGTACAGAGTTGGTATGACTCCAGGTAACGCAAAAGTTTATATCGCTAATGGTCACAAAGTATTAATTGAAAAAGGTGCAGGCGTTGGTTCTTCCTTTACTGATGAAGAATATGCTGCTGCTGGTGCAACTCTTCTTGACACAGCAAAAGAAGTTTGGGAACAAGCTGAAATGATCGTGAAAGTTAAAGAGCCTCTAGCGGATGAGTATTGCTATTTAAGAAAAGATTTAATTCTCTATACTTATCTCCATTTGGCAGCAGACAAACCTTTAACAGATGCTTGCGTAGCTTCTGGTGTTAAGGGCGTTGCTTACGAGACAATCACTGATAAAAACGGAACTCTTCCTTTATTAACTCCAATGAGCGAAGTTGCTGGTAGACTTAGCGTGCAAGAAGGTGCTAAATACCTCGAGAAACCATTCGGCGGACGTGGCGTTTTACTTTCTGGCGTTCCTGGAACAAAACGTGGTAAAGTTGTAATCTTAGGCGGCGGCGTTGTTGGTACAAACGCTTGTAAAATCGCTGTTGGTATGGGTGCAGAAGTTACAATCATGGACGTTAACCTTGACAGACTTCGCTATTTAGATGACATTTTCGGACGTGACGTTACAACTCGTTATTCTTCAGAAGACGCTATCATTGAAGAAATTACAAATGCTGACGTTGTTGTTGGTTCAGTATTAATTCCAGGTGCAAAAGCTCCTAAATTGATCAAACGTGAGTACTTAAAACACATGAAACCAGGTAGCGTTGTTGTTGACGTTGCTGTTGATCAAGGCGGATGCTGCGAGACTACAAAAGTAACTTACCATGACAACCCAGTTTTCGTTGTTGATGGCGTTGTTCACTATTGCGTAGCTAATATGCCAGGTGCTACTCCTAATACATCTACTCAAGCTCTTACCAACGCTACACTTCGCAATGGTTTATTACTTGCTAATAACGGCGTTGAAAAAGCTTGCGAACTTAACCCATACTTGGTTCCTGGTGTTAACACATACCACGGAAAAGTTACTTGCAAAGGCGTTGCAGAAGCTTTTGAGCTTGCGTATGTGCCTTATGCAGAAGCTATTAAATAGTTATTCTGAGGTGTGCTAATGGACAGTGTAGATATTAAAATACTTGGCTGTCTGCGAGAAAATGCTAGAATGAACGCTTCTTTAATCGGTGAACGGATTAACATGTCAGTTTCCGCTGTTATCGAACGTATCAAAAAGCTTGAGGCAACTGGCATAATTAAGCAGTATACCGTTGTTTTAGATAATAAAATAATTGGTAAAGATACGATGGCTTTTATTTCAGTTAGCCTTGAACACCCGAAGTACAATGAGGCTTTTAATGAAAGAGTGATTAGCCACAAAGAAGTTACAGAGAGTCATTGCATTACTGGAGATTTTGATTATATGCTCAAAGTCGTTACAGAATCCACGCAAGCACTTGAGCGAGTTCTTAATGATATTAAAGGTATAAAGGGCGTTTCCTTAACGAAGACTCTTGTGGTTCTTTCATCAGTTAAGCAAGAATTTGTTTCAGCAGAATAAGGTGAGGGGGCTGCGTTTTACGCAGCCCCCTTGTGTATTTTTCATATATCGTAAGAGGGGGAGAGCTTATGAGGCCAAGAATAAAACTAAAACTAACACCGGCAGAACAGTTAATGGAAACTGTATCAACCGTTGCATTCGTAATGATTTTTGTGCTGCTTATTCTAAATTGGTCGCAATTACCAAATATTATCCCCACACATTTTAACGCTGTTGGCAAAGCAGACGATTTCGGAAACAAAGAGACTTTGTTTTTAATACCGATTTTGGCGGCTGGTCTGCACATCCTAATGACAGTGATTCAGTTTTTCCCCAATATATACAATTACCCTGTTAAGGTTACGGAAGAAAATGCTCAGCGATTGTACACCGTTGGCAGACAAATGATTATTGCTGTCAAATTAGAAATGGATCTTTTGTTTTTGTATATATTTTATAAAACGGTTGACGTAGCACTAGGGAAAGCAACCGGACTTGGCGGGGGCTTTCTAGTCATCGTGCTTGGTGTAACGTTTGGAACTATCGGGCTAATGTTTTATTATATTCTTAAAGCGGCAAAGCCTAAAAAAGAAAATTAAAAAACCCATTTTGTAATAAACAAAGAAGCGACCACACCCACGAAATTGGCAAACAAGGCGCCGCCTAACGTGTAGCGTGTTTTTGTTATTTTTATGCTCATGAAATAAATGCTCATGGTATAGAGAACGGTTTCGGTTGAGCTCATCATGATGGAAACAAATCTTCCGAGTGATGAATCAGGGCCGTGGTTTTTAAAAATATCGAGTAGGAGTCCAGTGGAAGCGGAAGAGGAAACAAGCCGCATAAGCGTGAGTGGAACAGCTTCTTCTGGATAGCCTACTAGGTTTGTCAGCGGCGAAACAATCATTGTGAAAATTTCGAGGGCACCTGATGCACGTAAAATAGCGACTGCGACCATCAAACCAACCAAGGTGGGAAGAATCAAAAGGACTGTGCTAAGCCCTTCTTTTGCACCCACAACAAAAGTTTCGTACAAGTCAACTTTCTTATGGAAGCCATAAAGAATGATCAAGGCGAAGGTAAGTG
>JAVBKL010000089.1:0-9896 GCA_031554055.1 Eubacteriales bacterium
TTCATCTTTTATAAAAATCCTTGCCGCTTTTCCTGTTTTTGAAATTTTGCGAGCAAGCCGTGTGATGTTTCGCAGTTCAATAATCGGCGTGTTGCCCACATGAACTTCTCTTTGGATATTGATAATCTCATCAAGTGTATAACCACATTCGTCCATCAAACGTTCATAGTCAAAGGCGATGCCGCCGCTTTCATAACCCGAAAAGTCGATACCAATTGATTTTTTCATGATTTCGTTCTTGCGTGACATAACTGCATTGTATGAATTGTCAATCATTGCCATAACCCCCAAGCAAAATACTTCTGACTTGGTTTCGCACTGCATCAAGTTCTGGTACATAGTCGCCAAAGTCGTGGGTGTAACGTGGTTCCACCTCAACAAGTGTGCCAGAAACTTTTCGCCCTGTCATGGTGATGACCTGACAAGTTTCGCCGATGTTTGCGTCCTGAACCAAATTGCCCTTTGTCCACATTGCAAGCGGAACTTTTTTTGTGTCTTCTGGCAAATGTGCGGCACGGTCTTCTGGGTTTAAAACGATGGAATGGATTTGAACGAGCTGGTCTTTTTTAGCCAAAGTTGTGACCCCCTTTTTAAAAAAGCTCGACCAGAATAGAAATTAAAATCTCTGGTCAAGCGAGTTTATTTTACTTTAAGCAATCAACTAAATCTCTAAAATCGCCCAAGATGGCACGAGGTACTGGCATATCCAGCATGGTTTTTACGCCGGCACTTGCATTGATTACGTGAGGAATCATGTTGACAACCATGGCGGTTGTGCCGATTCCGCCGGATATTTCTGGTGTGATTTGAAGGCTAATATTCGGTGTGCCTGTGATGGTTATGTAATCGCCTGTACCCTGATTTTCAAGATGTGGCAAAATTTGTTGTGGGTGGTCAAGCTCGATAAACACTTCGCCGTTTACATAACCATAACCTTGCTGACGGATTCCTGCGAGGTTGCCTGGCTCTGCTTTTACATAAGGTGTTTCACGTGGAACATTGGTGATAATTGGGTCTTTGGTTTGTTCAATTTTATCAAGCTTGAGTCCAAGTCCTTCCACAACCATACTAATGGATTCTGGAAAACCAACATGACCCGCCAAGTCGTCTGCTGCAATTCTGCGATCAAACTCTTCTTTTGTAATACCAACGCCTTGTTCTTCCATGACAGCATGACCAAATGGTGAAAGATCGTTGACTCTCGCCGCATGGATATGTTCCACTGTCTCGCAAGTTCCTGTTAAAGCAAGAATCAATAAGTCGAGCGAGAAACCAGGGTTAATGCCTGTGCCAAGTGCTGTTACGCCGTTTTCTTTTGCGATTTTATTTAGCTCCTCATAGAGCTTTGGTTCTTGGGCTTTTGGATACGCAAATTCCTCTGCTGTAGAAATTACGTTCACTTTTTGCTCCAAGCAATATTTAATTTTATCAAATGCATTTTTTGTAAACGAATCGGTTGCAAGAAGTGCGATGTCACAATTTCCGTCTTTGATGATTTGCGTCATATCATCTTTGACAAAAATTTCTGGGTGACCGCCTCTTTCCATGCCTAGCAATGCGTGAATTTCTTTACCCACTTTATCTGGGTGCTTGTCGCATACACCAATAATCTCGATTCCTTTTTTATTTAAAACCATTTTTGCAATGCCACTACCCATTGCACCGAATCCCCAAACTGCTACTTTCACATTTCTCATAAAAAACCTCCGTCGTTAGTCTTGTAGTAAATAATTTTTTATTTCGACTATTTCGCCGCCTATGGTGTAGTGCCTGTAAACCCTACGCTGTACCATGCACATGATTTCATAGTTGACGGTTCCCATTTGTTTTGCAATCTCTTCAATGGGTAAATAACTACCCTTTTGCTCGCCAAACACAACCACTTCGTCAAGCATTTTTACTTCGCCGCAATCCGTTACGTCAACCATACATTGATCCATACAGATTTTCCCAACCACTGGCACGGATTTTCCATTGACTAAAACTTTAAGCTTTGTTGCCAAGCTGCGGCTTATGCCGTCCGCATAGCCCACAGGAATGGTTGCAATTACGCTTGGCCGCTCCGTTTTAAAAATGATTCCGTAACTAATCCCCACGCCCACATCAACATGATTGACACGGATGATTTGTGTTTTATATTGCATGGCTGGTTTTAACAGCACAGCGGTTTTATCCACTTCTTCTGCTGGGTAACAACCATACAAAGAAATTCCTATTCGCACCATATCAAGGTGCATCTCTTTAAAATTGATTGCTCCCGCTGAATTGCAGATATGCCTAATTTTTATTTTTATTCCGTAATCTTCAATTTCTTTTAATGCTTTTAAGTATCTCGAAAACTGCAGCTGTGCATATGTAGTGTCAACTTCATCGGCAGTTGCCAAGTGAGAATAAAATCCTTCAAATTCTAAGTTTGGCAAAGAATTAATTTTCTTCACTTCGTCAAGTTCGTTTAAGTTAAACCCTACCCTAGTCATTCCTGTGTCCACTTTAACGTGTAAACATGCGGTAGTGTTTTGCTCAACTGCACACGCCGAAATGCGTTTTGCACTCTCATAATCCGATACCGTTAAGCGAATATTGGGATAGGCGAGTGCTTCTTTAATCCGCTCATGCGAAATATAGTTAAGAACAAGGATTGGCACCGTGATGCCCGCTTCGCAAAGCTCAAGTGTCTCGTCAAGATTGGCTGTGCCAAAAAACGTAGCGCCCACTTTTTGCAAATGCCTTCCGAGTGCAATGGAGCCATGCCCATAGGCATTGGCTTTTATCACACACATTACCTGTGCTGGATTCGTGTGTCTTTTAAATTCGTGGTAGTTGTGCGTAACATTGTCTAAGTTAACCTCAACCCACGTTCGGTTTTTTTCTTGCATTTATTTGCCTCCGTTTTGGCAATAAAATTAATCGCCGAGTGTCGCAACCATAACCGCCTTGATGGTATGCATTCTATTTTCTGCCTCGTCAAAAACAACTGAGTGCTTGCTCTCAAAAACTTCGTCAGTGACTTCCATTTCGGAAATGCCGTACTTCTCAAAAATTTCTTTGCCCACAACCGTTTTTAGATCGTGAAACGCTGGTAAGCAGTGCTCAAAAATTACATCTGGGTTTCCTGTTAGTTTCAACATTTCCATATTAATTTGGTATGGTTTTAAAAGTTTGATACGGCTTTCCCATACTTCCGTTGGTTCACCCATGGATACCCAAACGTCTGTGTAAAGAATATCCGCATTTTTAACGCCTTCTGCCACATCGTCAGTCACGGAAATTTTTCCGCCAGTTTCTGCTGCGATTTCTTTGCACTTGTCAAGCAGCCATTGCTCGGGAAATAGTTCCTTTGGTGCAACGATTCTAAAATCCATACCCATTTTGCTGGCACCAATCATGAGGGCATTCGCCACATTGTTGTGTCCGTCACCCGCATAAACGAAAACCATTTCGCTCAAAGGTTTATTTATATGCTCTTCTGCCGTTAAAAAGTCCGCAAGCACTTGTGTTGGGTGGTCAAAATCTGTGAGTCCGTTCCATACAGGCACGCCAGAATATTTGGCTAAATCCTCAACGGTTGATTGTGCGTATCCTCTATACTCGATGGCATCGTACATTCTGCCAAGAACCCTTGCTGTGTCTGGGATACTCTCTTTTTTGCCCATTTGGCTTCCTGATGGGCCGAGATATGTAACGTGGGCACCTTGGTCGTATGCCGCCACTTCAAAGGAGCATCTCGTTCTGGTTGAGTCTTTTTCAAACAAAAGAACAATGTTTTTGCCCACGAGCCTTTTTTGTTCTGTGCCTGCATATTTTGCACGTTTTAAATCACGAGATAAGTCGATTAAATATTTGATTTCCTTTGGAGTAAAGTCAAGTAATGTTAAAAAGCTTCTGTTTCTTAAATTAAATGCCATGCATAGCCACTCCTTTTATTTTGTAATTTTTGTTCCCGATTCACCAGCAAGTGCTTGTTTTGCAAAGTCGAGTGACGAAATAATCGCCATACGACCCTCTTTTGAATCTGCAAATTTTACGGACGCTTTTACCTTTGGAAGCATGGAGCCCGGAGCAAAGTGTCCCTCTTCTGCATATTGGTTCATTTCCGCAACCGTGCAGTTCTCGAGTTGCTTTTGGTCTGGTTTATTAAAGTTGATGCAAACCATTGGCACTTCTGTAAGAATAACGAGAAGATCGGCGTTTAAGTCCTCCGCAAGTTTTTCAGATGCAAAGTCTTTGTCGATAACTGCTGGCACGCCAACGAGTTTTCCGTCTTCTAACACCACAGGAATTCCGCCGCCGCCGCCGGCAATGACAACTGCACCGCTGTTTAAGAGTGTTTCAATTGCTTTGAGTTCCTGTATTTTAACTGGAAGTGGAGAAGCCACAACTCTTCTGTACCCACGTCCCGAATCTTCTTTCATTGTGTAACCTTTTTCGTCTGCAAGTTTCTTTGCTTCTTCCTCTGTGTAGAATGGGCCAATTGGCTTGGTTGGGTTTTTAAAAGCTTGATCGTCTTTATCCACAACCACTTGTGTCACAAGCGTAACAACGGATTTATCCAAGTTGCGTTGTGCCATTTCAAATTGAAGAGCTTGTTGCAAATGGTAACCGATGTAACCTTGGCTCATGGCACCACAAACATCAAATGGCATGGAAGGCGTTACACCAGCCGAGCCTTCTGACGCTAACAATATGCGACCCACTTGCGGGCCGTTTCCGTGGCTTAGAATCACTTCATAACCGAGCTCCACAATGTCTGCAATATATCCAACTGTTTCTTTCACCACTTGAAGCTGTGAATCTGCTGTTGGCGGCAATCCCTTTTTTTCTAGTGCGTTTCCGCCCAGAGCGATAACAATACGTTTTTTCATTCAGGCACTCTTCCTTTTTAAGTTTAGTTTATAGCATTTCACGGTGAATCGGCATACTCATACATCTTGGGCCGCCTCGTCCTCGTGAAAGTTCTGAGCTTGGCATGGTGAGAACTTTAATTCCTCTTTTGTCGAGCAATTCGTTTGATACGTAATTTCTTTCGTAAGTGATGATGACCCCAGGTGCAATGGCAAGCGTGTTGGAACCGTCGTTCCATTGCTCACGGTGTGCTGTAATGGCATCGCCGCCGCCGCATTTGATTAGTTCGATTGCATCAAGCCCAAGTGCATCTGCAAGTACTTTCTCAAGTGGATCCGTGTGACGTTTAAAACTTGCTTTGTTATCACCGATTCGTGTTACTTCATAAATATTTAAATCGGATTCGATGCCGGGGTGAATAGTAAATTTATCATGGTCAATCATAGTAAATACCGTGTCTAGGTGCATATACGCTCTGCGTTTTTGAATTTCAATGACGATAACTTTTTCAAAACTCGAGTCCTTGCCAAAAATATTTTTTGCAACTCGCTCAATGGCTGGTGCTGTCGTTCTCTCGCTGCAACCAATTACAACCACCTTATCCGATAACACGAGCTGGTCTCCGCCCTCGATTGCGTTAAGTCTAGAACGGTCATGCCAAAGGGGTGCGTCTTTAAACACTTGGTGGTATTTATGTAGATACTTTAGAAATAGCGTTTCTCTACGTCTTGCGGCGGTCTTCATGGTGTTTATGCAAAGTCCATAGCCCATGCACGCCCCTGGATCACGAGTGAAATATAAATTTGGCATCGGATCAATGTAAAACTCATAATCATTTTTAATTATATCAAACAACGAGGATTGTTTATACTTAATTGCATCTTTTCTTATGCCGGACATGACGGACAAAATCATTTCTTTAGCCGAAAGTCCAAGTAAGTATTCCTTGACGGCTTCTTTTCTGCCATTCGAATGAATATCGCTCTCCTCTAGCAGTTCGGTTAAATATTCGGTTCTGATTTTTTCATCGCCAAGCGTTTGCTCGAGAAGATCCGTTAAATAGAGCACCTCCGCTCCATTTTCTCGCAAAATATCCGCAAATCTGTTGTGTTCTTCGATGGCTACTTTTAAGTAAGGAATATCATCAAACAAAAGTCGCTCCAAATATTCTGGGATTAGGTTTTCAACTTCCTTCCCTGGTCTGTGCAGCATTACTTTCTTTAGTTTGCCAATTTCAGAAAAAATTTGTATAGAACTCACGCTTCTTCCTCCTCACTTTAACAAAATGCTGTGTTTTATTAACAAAAATTATCACATAATTTATGCTTTTGCAAGCAATTTGTTATAAAAACAAAAATATTTGGAATCACCGTATTATAACAAAAAATATTTCTAGTTTCAACTCATGTTTGAGATTAAATTACACCAGATTAGCCGCTTCTGAATATTTTTGCTTGAAAAGAAACTGGTTTAAACATATAATGATTTTAATGACATCGCAAAGGAAGTTTATTATGGAACTTATTATTTTGATTGTTCTGCTCATCATTGCAAACGCACTGTTACTCGTTATCATGAACGAACGCATATCACGGCAGCGGCTTACTTTTTTAATTATTGCAGATGTTCTAATCGTGATTATTACACAAGTCGGATTAAAGATGATCCTTTAGATTGCTTATTTATTTTGAAATTCAAAATTGAAAAGGGGTTTTAAAATGAGCAAGTCTTTAAGAGCCGACTTGATGTTAGTTATGGTAACACTCTGCTGGGCGTTCTCGTATTGGCTAACAAAAATTTGTTTCGTAGAACTTGAACCTATGACGCTCAATGCATTTAGGTTTTTAGGCGGTTTTATTATCGCATTTTTATTTAGCATCAACAAGTTTAAAAACATTTCAAAAGAAACAATTAAGCACAGTTTTATACTTGGCGGGGTTCTTGGTGTTGTGTATATCCTTGCTACGGTTGGGATTATGTACACGAGTATTTCAAACGCAGGCTTTTTAAGTGGATTGGCTGTTGTGTTTACACCCATTGTTGCTTTTTTGCTGTTTAAAAAACGTCCCGAGCGAAAACTTATTGTGGTTGTTATGATGTGTTTGGTTGGCGTATCTTTGCTTACGCTAACAGAAAATTTTTCAATCAACCCAGCAACCTTGAAAGGCGATATACTTTGTATACTCTGTAGTTTTTTCTTTGCTTGTCATATTGTGTTTGCAGAACGTGCGGTTTCCTCCGCAAATACAAATCCATATCAGCTTGGCGTTTTTCAATTGGGAATTGCCGGTGTGATCAATTTTGCGCTGTCGTTTGTATTTGAGAAGCCGACCTTGCCAAGTTCTTTTAATGTTTGGATAGCCGCATTGTTTTTGGCTGTCCTCTGTACAGGTGTTGCGTTCATTGTTCAGGTGGTTGCACAGCAATATACCTCTGCCGCAAGGGTTGGTGTCATTTTCTGCCTTGAGCCTGTGTTTGCGGGTGTCGTGGCTTTTGTACTTGGCGGCGAAATTTTAAGTTCACAATCGTATGTGGGCGTTGTATTAATTGTGAGTGCTTTGTTTATAATGGAAATAAACTTTAAAAATATGCTTAAGAGGAATGATATAAATGGCGTTAAATCTGAGTAATAAATTGTATAAAGAGTTATTTAAGCAACTTGTGGCTGCCTATTATGATGGTAGCTTTGACGATAAGGTTCATGCAATCTTGGAAGAGCACAGCGAAAATCAAATAGAGGCAATGAAAATTATTTCTGTTATTTGCGGCGTTGATGTTGAGCCTGACAGCGATGATTTTGTTATTACCCTAAAAAAAGCAATAACAAATTACAAAGTGAAAGAGAATATTGTTCAAAAAGTAATGCAGTGCGAAGAGTGTGTGAAAAACGAAAACGGCAAAACAAGATGCCAGAGCATTTGTCCGTTTGATGCAATTGTTGATGAACCACTTGAAAAAAATCTCATAATTGACCCACAGCTTTGCACCAACTGTGGCTTGTGCGTTGATGTATGCGAACGTGGGCATCTCAAAGATCGGATTGAGTTTTTACCGATTGCGGATCTCATGAAGAACGACCAAAAAGTGATTGCTGCTGTAGCCCCAGCGATTGCGGGACAGTTTGGCGAAGGCGTGAAGCTTGACCAACTGCGAGCAGCTTTTGTTAGAGCTGGTTTTGCTGATATGATCGAGGTCGCTTTTGCGGCGGATATGTTGACGATTAAAGAAGCCGTTGAGTTTGACCGCCACGTTAAGGGGGAAGGCGACTTACTGATAACGTCTTGCTGTTGCCCGATGTGGGTTGCTATGCTTAGAAAAGTTTATACCGATTTGGTTAAGCACGTTTCTCCGTCGGTATCGCCGATGATTGCAATTGGCAAAATTCTTAAACAACTGAACCCAGATGTAAAAGTTGTTTTTGTGGGTCCTTGTATCGCAAAAAAATCAGAAGCAAAAGAGAAAGACTTAGTTGGTATTATTGACTTTGTGTTGACATTCGAGGAAGTTAGAAATTTATTTGACGCTCTTGAGATTAAACCAAGCGAACTTACAGGAATGCCCTCGATGGAATATGCTTCTCGTGGTGGAAGATTGTATGCAGTGACAGGCGGCGTATCCATGGCGGTATCGGAAGCTGTATCTGAACTTTTCCCAAACAAGAAACATTTGTTAAAAGCAGTTCAAGCAAACGGTGTATTGGAGTGCAAGGAACTTCTTAAGAGAGCAGTAAACGGAGAAGTAGATGCTACCTTCATTGAAGGTATGGGTTGCATCGGCGGCTGTGTCGGTGGACCTAAGGCACTCATTGATGCAAAGCTTGGCCGAGAAGCTGCAACAGCCGTTGCTATGGACTCGGCTGTAAAAGTTGCTACAAACAGCGATGTTATGAATCAGATTTTGGCTCGAATCGGCATAAATGACTTATCGGATTTTAGTGATGAGAAAAAAATTGAGATTTTTGAGCGAAGGTTTTAAGATGTAGAAAGGCTCTATGCTTCCGAATTGGTTGCATAGAGCCCTTTGTATTTATTTAAGTTTTGCCGGAGTGCCAATGTAGGTTCCCGCTTCTGATATATCACGCACAACAACAGCACCCGCACCGATTACACAATTACTCGTGATGCTTACGCCGTTTATGACTGAACTCCCAATGCAAACCCAAGTAGACGTACCAACGCTAACGTTTCCAGCCAAGTGAGCACCTGGTGAAATATGAACATAGTCCTCTATTTTGTTATCATGATCAATTGTTGCTCCTGTGTTGATGATGCAACCTTTACCGATTTTCGTGCCATGGTTAATAATAACACCAGCCATTATTACGGTGCCACGGTCTATTTGCACTTCTCCGCCAATCACTGCATTTGGATGGACAAGCGTTGCGATTATAGCACCTTGGCTTTCAAATTTTTTTTGTAGTTTCTCTCTGGTGCCATTATTGCCCACTGCCACAAATATTTCGCACTCATGGATATAAGGTGAAATGTCGTCCGTATGGCTTATTACTTCGAGACCCATAGAGATATTCAAATCTTTGTTTGCATCAATAAATGCAATTTTAGAATAACGCTTGGACAGTATGGCAACATCCGCCACAACTCTTCCGTGCCCACCAGCACCAAATATAATTAATTGTTCACAACTCAAATGATTCACCTCACAAAATGAGAATATAATAAAAAGCCATCTGCTAAGAAATCTTAACAAATGGCTTGTACTGAGTTACCCGGGTCTCGAACCCGGGACAACTAGATTAAAAGTCTAGTGCTCTACCTACTGAGCTAGTAACCCATATAAAATTGAGGGTGGACAATGGGATTCGAACCCACGACTTCTAGAACCACAATCTAGCGCTCTAACCAACTGAGCTATGCCCACCAAAACCTGTATCTGAAGGGATTCGAACCCCCGACCCACGGCTTAGAAGGCCGTTGCTCTATCCGACTGAGCTACAGATACATGCAGGATAGAAAAATCGGGGTGACAGGATTTGAACCTGCGACCTCCTGATCCCAAATCAGGCGCGCTAGCCAAACTACGCTACACCCCGGTAT
>JAVBKL010000061.1:0-7788 GCA_031554055.1 Eubacteriales bacterium
ATACCGACGTGCCGAACCCTGTTACAATACCTTTAAACTCCCATTTCGCACCCATTTCTGGTGGAAATTCGATTGCAAAATCTTCAACCTTGCCACTTTCAAACAATTCGTATAACTCGGATTGTCCTTTTCCCTTTTTTGTAATCAAAAAGCCCTCGAGGGAAACTTCTCCTGCATCTTTAAATCCCGCAATAAACTCTCTGTACCCTCCATCGCTATCGAGTGATGTTGTGTCAATCGTGTCCGCTGACAGTTCAAGACCGCCTATAGATGTCAACCCAGCCACAGCAATTGAAGACGTTTTCCCTATTTTCAATTTTGTTCCCAAAGCTCTTTGTGCTTCGTTCATATAATCTTCTCCTCCTTAAAATAAATTGTAAAATCAATGATTTCACGGTTAAGCTTTAATTGAAATTCGTAAGATTCTCCAATTTTATTAATATCCAAATCTTCAACAAAAATTGACTGGTTCTCGCCTATACTTCGCTTGCTCAAAGATAGTAGCAACTCCTCAACACTGTCAGCTAAGCTCTTCACTTCTTCATAACGTGATGCCATAATGCTAAACACATAACTTAAATCTTGCTTATTCGTATAGCCGTCTAAATCCTTGACTCGGTTCGTCCCATACCTTGTGTACACCAGATACGGCTTCGTTGAATCTTCTGGGGCGTTGGTAGGATAAATCTGACCAGCAAGTTTGGGTATTGCTATTGTTAACTCGTATCTTAAAGCTACCTCCACTACTTCAACCCCCCTTTGGCTATTTCATCATCTATCTTTTTCTTCATAGTGACGACTATCGTTTTTTCAATTGCATTAGCGTTCTTCTCCAGTGCGTTGCGTGTAAACGCAAGCCCATGAATATATCTACCATCTCTTGCGAAGAAACCATATTCTTGAGAAATTGGGTAGTAGCCAGTTACACGATTTTCAGTATTCTTGACCCTTTCCCCTCTTTCCTTTTTTTTGGTTTTGCTTGACTTTGCCACATATGTTTTTCCTTTAGATTGGAAAATGTCATTCATGTTGCGATCAAAAACGATTCGATAAACTTTTTTCCCCTTAGCCTTCGCCGTTTCTCCCTTCATGATAATACCTTCGTGCAAAGCTCCTGTTTCATAAGGGGCATTGTCTTTCGCAGATTTTAATGCAATATTCATACCTTTTTTTGCTGATGAAGTTACGTGCTTCTGCGGCGTTTTTCCTAACTTGTCAAGACTTTTTTGTAATTCTCGCATACCTTCAATTTTGATCCTGATTTTCGCCATTATTTCACCTGCCTACAATAGCAAAGCAGCTCTTTGTGTGCCGTGTCAATATCAATTGCCGAAACAATCTCGTAAACATCGTTACCATGTTTGACGCGCATTTCATTTGTAACACCGGCTATATACCTTGTTCTAAATTTTACTTCCATTTTGGTGTCAGCTGTAAGTGCCTCGAACAGTTCTTTGCCAATTATCGGCTCTTTGCTTGCCTTAACACTTTTAAACAATCCGTAATCGTCCAAAGGCTCGCCATAATCATCATTTTCCGTTGATGGACTTAAAAAATCAATTTTATGCCGAAAACTTCCAGGGTTAAAAGCTCTTGCCATACACAATGCCCCCTTTACAATAAATTTATGGAGTGCATACCCAAAATTGTTTCCACTACCTTATTCAAGTTATTTCGTTCAACGTACAGAACTCGGTTGTCGTACATATCTTGTACCAAGATATAGACCACAACGACAAAATCCTCGTGTTCATCAATTGCACTTTCCGTGAGCCCAGTGTACGACTTAACATACGCTTTTGCAGCTTTAAGCAATGCTGTCAGTTCCATTTTTTCAGTTCTACTTAGCTCCAAACTATCCAAACGTAAATATTCCGCTAGTGTCATACTATTTATCTCACTTACTTTCATAGGCATCGCCTCCTTTTTGGCATTAAAAAAAGCAACCCCCATTAGGATTGCTTGTAATATTTTGTATTTTACTGTATAATTCACCCAACTACATAAGCAGGGTGCGACAACTGGCTAATCCGCCCAAAGGCGGTGATGCCCTATGACAACATTTGAAACGATTATGGCTACTATAGCATTAATTACGTTGATGATTCATCTCATAGAAGTCTACAGTAAAAATAAATAACCGCCCCCTGCTCCCAAGCTAAGGCGGTTATTTCCACGTAATACTATTTGGATTAGCCACCACCTTGCGGTTGTAGCCAAAGAGAGTGCTTGCAACACTCTCTTTTTTTATTATAAGCACATTATACGCTTTTATTCCCATTTCGTCAACTCTAAGCCGCAGTCATTTTACAGAAAAAGCACCCCCTTATGATTACTTTCTCCGACTATATGGTTTGCGTGCTTTCAATTTATTTGTAACTTCACTGCTTTGTTCATAGCCATTTTCTTTTAATAGTCTGCAAATATGGTCGACGCCCTTTTTAGTCCAACCAAGTGTGAATTCCTTTGGTGTCCTGTCCTTACTTTGAGGCAAGACCCGAACAACTTGCTTTGAGAATCCAAACGGTTTATATTTCTTAGCAATAAGCCAACCTCCGCCATTTGCGTATGGATATTGCAATCCAAAATCATAAAGCAGTCTGTTTAACATCATTCCTGATAATCCAAAGGGTGCTCCTATTTGCGTTGCAGAATAAATGTTAAACCTTTCATACTGTGTTTTCTTTTGTGTTGTAATAATTCCACTCTCACCGACAAATATTTCATTTGTTTTTTGCTCTTCAATAGCTAAAACACGCTCTTCTAGGTCGTCAATTTTATACTCGTGTTTTTCTACATAAGTTAGCATAGCTTTGATTGCTTCGATTGGTAATGCATTGACGGCAATTTCTGTTGATTGCTGGTTGGGTTTTGTAGCAATTTCCCTAAGCTTTTCCTCAACTTTGATGAAATAGTTTCTCGCTTGCTCGCCACGTTCACTTTTAGACGTCATACAAAGTTTTTTAGCAAAGTCAATGGTTAGTTTGTAGTCGGCTCTTTCAATTTTACCGCCTGTGGGTGTCTCGTCTTGAAAAACGAATCGGCAATAATCAACGTTTCTTTCAGCATAAGTGTTTTGAATTATATTTCTTTTACACCAATGGGCATAATTTGTAATGTCAAGTTCCAAAAACTCATAAAGTTTTTTCGCTGTTGTCATTCCTTTTTCATCTACTTGCAAAAGAATCTCTATCGGCGTTCGGTTAATAGTCTGAGTGTCGACAACCTGTAACTTACTCATGCAACACCACCAACTTTCTCATCGCCATGATGAATAATCATCTGTTCGGTAGCTTCAATATCTCTTGCAATCATTCGTGTGTCTACGATTAGGATGTTTGGTTTTGATTTATATATGCCTATGCAAACAGATGGCATATCATCTACAAAGATAATTTTAGTGTCATAGCATTCGCAAGTTTTTCTCAAACGCTCAAATAGCCTTGCCTTGTCGTTAGGTGATGCTGTCTCAAAATCTTGTGCCACTCCGTCAATAACAATGTTGCTTAATAACAATGTCCGACCGCTATAAACTTTTGTAATTTCCATAAAAATAACCCCTCCCAAATTTTAGGTACTTGAATAGGAGTTGTCTCTGTAGTATAATGGATTTACAGAGATAACTCTTTGTGCATAAAACAGTCCGTTAACCGTCCAAAGTTAACTACGGGCTGTTTTATTTTGTTTCTTTTAATATCAAGTGTATTCCTTGCCGAATGGCTTCGACCCTCGTTATTTGATGTTTACTGCAGTAGTCTAAGAGTTTAAAATTTGTCTGCTCATCGATACGGATTTTCACATCAACATTTTTCGGGTTCTCCTCTTTCGGTCTTCCAGTTCTAGGACTCAATTCATCACCTCACTTTTCGGATTCCATAAATTTATAGTAATATATGGAATCCAATATGTCAAGAGGTTTTTGAAATATTTCTTCAACAAAAAACCAACTCACTTAGAGTTGGCACCGTTAATACTATTTCAATCCAAATTGGGCTTTACTTGCTAATTTGCCATTTTGAAACATTGCGTTCGCATTAGCTCCAATAGAGCCTTCGCCTTTCCATGAGTACATCACTGTATAAAATTCCGTTCCTTTATCTCCTGCTTCAGACAAAAGTTCTCCTTCACTTCCAATAATTTCCTTAACTTCGTTATAGCTCATACCATTTTCAATTTTATCAAACTCTGATTTCGAAATAGTAGGCTTATTAGTTGTTTGCGGTGATACTGGTGCTGTTGTAGTCGTTGGTGCTATTTCCGCCCCTTTCGATTTTACAACAACCGCCTTACTCGCATTATCCCAATCAACTTGATAACCCATACCCTCCAAAACAGCTCTTACAGGCATGTAATTACTGGCATTATCGCTCCCTTGGGCTATAACTGAAACCATCGGCTGTGCAGATAAATCCAGTTGCTTTCCATTAAAAATTACTTTGTTCGTGTTAAACTCTGCCGATTTTATCACACTTGCGCCATAAGCAACACTTGATGAAATTAGCACACCCGCAAGAAGACCACAAGCAAATTTCTTCATACAAAACACCCCTAAACTTTATTATACCAATAGTATACAAATATAGTCATATTTTGTCAACTTATAAATCGTTTTCATTTGCAGCAAAACCAACCTCAATGTGCTAACAAATTTGCTGTTTACTTTTATTTCATTCGTGATATAATAACGGCAAGGCAGTTGCCGCAAGTGCGGTTTGCCCCTTATACGAGTATTGTTTTACCAATAGCCGCCGCTGGGGATAGCAGGCGGTTATTTTTTTGACTAATTATCTGGTTATCCGAATAATTAAGGTGAGTAACGCCAAGATAAACATTGCAAAGGCTAGCATCAGCATCAACACTTCAAATGTTTTCATAGGTCACACCCCCTATCTTTTGTGGATAGGGACAAAATACCGCACTGCTCAACTGCCTAGGCTTTCGCCCAAAGTTTTAATATCACAAATTAGGTTGCACTACAATAAACATTCCTAGCCCCAATTTAAGCAGCTTTCATCGTCAACACTGCAATCTTTTGCGGCTCAATGATTTTACTATCGGCTTCAATCCATGCCACAACCCCAAGTGCGTGTTCAGTTGCGTACGCTTCTCTAAGAACTTGAATGGATACATCTGAAACCAATTTCATATAAAGTCCACCCATATCACCATAAGCGATTGCTTTCGCTCCGGCTGCTAGCTTTGGCATATTTTCAGATACATGTACTGGCTTGCCAAGTAAAGTCCAACCAAAAGCTGTCGTTATATCATAATTTAATAAATATCGTCCTTCGCTGTCTTTGAGCTTTCTAATTGACTCAAACGTGTTCTTGTGCATGATCCATACTGCATTCTTTTGAAAAATCTGCGGTACTACCATTTGCAGCGAGATTAATTCATCTGCGGTAATTGCCGCCACCGCCGCCGCTGTTGAGCCTTTTGTAGATGATAATACCCCTGTCATTTTTCCAGCGGTGCCGATTAATAACTCTTTTTCCAAAAACTCTGAAATAGCCTGTGCTATTTTTTGGATAACAAAGTTCACTAGCCCAAAGTCACTATTGTTGACAAGTGATAAGGACACTTTAGACAACGCTCCCGCCAAGAATCCTGTTAATGACACACTTGTAAATTTTCCACTGGTTGAAGATAACGCTTTGAATTCCTCTGCATATGCACAAGAAATCTTTTGTTCTGTCTCGTCATAAACCGGAAACACCAATTCGCCCTTCATCGTATACTTGGTGGTTAAGGAGTAGATAGGTGATAATTCTTTCACCGTTTCGATAATTTTACTTGCGATTGTTTTAGGGATAACGGCACCGTTTGCCGCTTTTTCAAGATTAACATCGGCTCGTTGCTCCGAAATTTCACCTCTAACATAATTAGCAAATGCTCTTGTCTCCATAGCTTCTAGCGTGATACTTTGTTCCGAGCCATTATCTTTTTGCCCATCTTTTGCTTCTACTATGCTTAAACTTCTGGCTCTTTCCTCTGCTTTTATTGTAGCATCAATGGCAGAAATCTCGCTTTCCAGTGCATTAAACTTTGCAATCTCTTCCGATGACAAAGCCCTTGTTTCAACTTTTGCACCCTCAACAATTGACTGCATTTCTGTTGCCTTGTCATTCCGTTGTTCTGTTAAACTTTTTAAACTTGCCCTAAATTCTGCTATTCTTTTTTTCATTGTCACAACTCTCCCTTAATTTTTTTTATTTTGCTTTCAAATTCCGAATAATTAATTTTTTTTTCTGTGTACGTGTCAACAATTACTGCTCGAAAATCTGTGCTTCTTTGTTCCGAAACAATTTCATCACCAGCCCTCTGCTCAATAGAAGTTCCTGTGTAGCAAGGCGAGAACCTGTCATCAACAATCGACACTTCAAACAACTCCAAGTCCTCAACGTGCCGCCTTGGAATAGAATTTGCTCGTTCCTCAATTCTGTCTTTGTTAGCGTACATACCGAAAGACCAGCCTTGTAATTTTTTATCTTTGGCTTTTTGTATGACTTCTGGATCTGTCACTGTGCAAATCGCTCGAAGTCCGATATTATCTTCAAAAAGCTCAAGGCTTTTATTAGCCGTTGAACCAAGCTTTCTGCTCTTATCGTGATTAAGCAGCAAGTCAACATTTTTTGCTCTTTCCAGTGCTCTCTGGAATGCCCTTGGCTCAATTTGTTCTACGCATTTACCAATTGCTGTGATAATTGGCTTTGAATCTCGCCCCACCGCATTAACGTATCCGTCAAGTATCGCCCTGTCATTCCGTATCTCTATCCTCATCCGTTTTACCTCCCTTCACAACTGACGTTTGGTTTGTATTTGGCGTGTAGACTGTCTTTGTTTTTACGTCATACAAGACCGAATCCAAACCGAGCTTTATCCAATCAAGCCCAAGTGCTGGCAAGTCTTCCATAAAACGCACTTCGTCTATTTGGAGGAAATTGGCGTCAATCCCCATGCGATAGGCTTCAAACCTTGTCTTAATATCTCCTTTTAGCATTTCCTTTGTATCAAAAGCAAAATAAAAAGACCCCTTTTCTCGTTCAAGAAGTAAGTCCTTGTTGAGTGCACATTCAATTGCCCTAAGAATCGGCATCACTGCCATTTTAAAAGCATTTGCATATTCAGTTGCTGTTGCAGTTCCTCTAATAATATTTACAGCAATGTTAAAGAGCTTGCTGATTTCAGCCGAATTTGATTCTTTGTTTTCATTAAGCTGCATCTCAACCGATGTGTTACTCGCTTCTTTAAAATCAAGTCCATCGTTCAAAACAACTACATTTTCGCTACTGTTGCTGTATAGCTTTCTCCAAGCGTTTTTAAGTTCCGTAATTGCTTCGCTAGACAATCTTTTCTCTGCTTTAATAAATCCTTTTTTATTGCCGCCCTTTTTTACGAGGTTTTCTTCATACGCCAGCGAGTTATAAGCGACGCTCAAAATTAACGGATTCTCTTCGATTAAACCCACACCAGTTGCACCGTCTTTGGTGTTCCTTAGAATCTTTATGAAGTCATATGGTTTAAATAAATTTCCATTCACCAAAATGTCGTAATCTTTGAATATAGGGTCGGCATTTGTATTGACCGAAATACTGGACTCATTCACATAATACAAACCTGTGACCTTATTTTTTTCTTTACGAATATAGGCATATCCGCCTTTACCAAGGTAGTAGTCTGTTACCAAAGCCCTCCAGAACTGCACCGAATCCAGTGTATCGCCTGTATCGTCATTCAGCAGTCTTATACGATAATCGTCCTTTATCTCCTTTGCTTGGCCATCTCCCT
>JAVBKL010000012.1:0-5782 GCA_031554055.1 Eubacteriales bacterium
TGAGATTTATTTCGTCAAGCAGGTTGCCAAAGGTTTCAGTAACACTGGCTATGCTGTTTGAAAGCACGCTGATTTCGTCTCGCCCATTGCTTCTAGGATTTTGGCTTTCTTTAAGGTTACCACTCGCTAAATTTTCGGCAATTTTTACAATGTGATTAATTGGTTTGGTGATTGATTTTGAAACAAACAAAGCTAAAATAATAGAAATAATCGCAATAGCAATGGCTATGGTAATCAACAGAATGATCGTAAGTTGAGCACTTTCCGATGATTTTGTGTTATTGGTCGTAATGTCATCGTTTGCAGCAGTCATCATATCATTAATAATGCTAGTAAAATCAGTCATCATAGCAGTTGCTTGAACAAAAACATTTTGTATGCCTGTCAAATCATTTGCTTTAGTAGATGTAGCAGCATTTGGCATATGCACATTTATATATTCGACAAAGTATGATTTTAGTTTTTCAACATTTGCTTTAATTTCATTTTTCTCGACAGTTGGCATAATTGGATCAGTATTTATAATTGCCAAGTATGCGTCCATTTGTTTAAGGGCGTCATCATAACTTGCTTTTCCAGTAGCAGAAAGTGAATCTATTTTTTCGGCATTACCAATATAAATCGCCATTGATGCAGTCGCACGGCGAATATTTAACATATCTTGATTCATTGCTTGGAGATTATTGCCACCAGGTACGGTGTAATCCAAAAGGTGGGAATAGTTTGAGTTGATTGTGCGAAGCATAGTGACCGCAATTGCAGATAACGCAATAATAAAAATTATGACTACTGCGAAAGCACTTATTAATTTTGTTCTAATCTTTAAATTCTGAAAACCATTCATAAAGCCAACTCCTTAAAATTTTTGAATTTTGCTATTGTATAAACTAAGAGTACAACTGCCATAAACCGAATGTTTTCCACCTCCGATAGAATTTAACGCATTTGAAGATCCGCTATAAAATATGATTGTTAAGTAATAATGGTACTTAAGTATATCACATAACTTAAAAAACCAAAAGAAGAATTTTCAGTTTATTCTGAAGATTTTATGTTTTTGTCTGAATTTACAAAATGAATTACTATAGTCTTTACAAAAAAAATAGTGGTGATTCATGGCCAGAAATTTTATAATAAGAGAAAAAAGTAGGGGAGATAAAAAATGAGTGATTTCATAAAAAGACTTTTGAATGACTCGGGGATTAAAGAAGGATACAAGGTGCTCGATGTCGGTTGTGGCTTTGGTGATGTAACGTTTATGGTTGCAGAAATGATTGGTGCAAGCGGGGAAATTACAGGAGTAGATTTTGAAGAATTTGCGATCCTCGGTGCAAAGAAAAGATTGAAAACAGAAAACACGAACATTAAGTTTTTAACAGCAGATATTAATTCATTGCCAGAGGAACTTAAAGATTTTGATGCAATTGTCGGGCGGCGCGTGCTCATGTATCAGAAAGATTCGGTTGCAACGCTTAAAAACCTTGCAAGTCGATTAAAAAAAGATGGCAGAATAATTTTTCAAGAGTCTGACTCAACAATGAAATCTGTTTGTTTAAAGCAATTGCCTTTGCACGAAAAAGCACAGAACTGGATTTGGGAAACTGTAAAGCGTGAAGGCGGAAACTTGCAGATGGGTATGCATTTATATTCGGACTTTCTTGAAGCGGGATACTCCGTGCAGAATATTTGTGCAGAGGCAATCATACAAACGCCACAACAAAACTGTGAAATTGGAAAAATAGTAAATGCCATGCACAACAGGATTGTTAAACATGGCGTGGCAACACTCGAAGAGCTTGGGCTTGACACATTAGACGCAAGGTTAGCAAAAGAACGAGATGAGACAAATACTGTTTTTATTCGTGACTTTGCGTTTGGAATTTGTGGGTTTTTGGTAAATTAAAAAAGCGGCGTGAGCCGCTTTTACATCAATTTTAAATAATCATCGATGGTAGCATTTTGGTAAAACGCATCAATAATATTTTTGCCACGGGGGTCAAGTTCTGGCGTCATGTATTTTAAAAGCTCTTGACCAAAAAACTCCATCAGCATTTTCGAGCCAGCCGCATAGCCTTCTTCGCCGACTTCTTGCTGCAAGTTCACTTGCAAGAAGCGTTTGCTTATATTTGTACCATCAATTTTCATTCGGTCGAGTGCGTATCCAAGAATTGGGCACTTGGATTCAACCAAAACATCTGGTCTAAAGTTTGCACCGCCACGTCTTGATAAATATTCCCTCACCGCCCATTGCCCAGCAAAGCCAACGTAGTATGCACCAATGTGTTGGTTTGGAATCAGCACATTTTTTGTCGCATGTGTTCTTACGATTTGCTCAAGCAATAAATTTGCATGAACAATCATTTTTCCTGTGGCAAACGGCCAGTAAGAGCCAACGCCCTCGCTTTGCATATCGCCGCTGTCGATGATGCTTGGGTTTGCATACCCTCGTGGGGCAACGAGCCGCCACAACCATGCAAGAGCTGGTGGTAGCAAGTGGAACATTCCGATGATGCCATAGTTGGGTTTTTCTTTGGTTGTGGGCGGCGTGCGGATTCCAAAACTTCGAATATCAATCTCGTGTGGGCCATGAAGACAGTTGTTTACAAAGTTTCGTGGAATGATCACTCTTGGGTTTGAGCAAGGCTTGGTTGGTGAATCCATAATGGGTTCCCAAATTAATGCGGTTGAACCCGGAACGGCTTCGATATTAAAAAACAAAAGCGGTTGCTTGGGGTGGATTGTGTTGCGTTCAATATCTGGTTCTGTTCCATATTTTTCTATGTGATTCACTCTTGTAAACCAACCAGTCTCAGCATCGGCAATGACAAGTTTTTTGCTGTCGTTTCGCATGGAAGGATGGGCGAGTGCCATATCATCAGTAATTGGAAAAAGCTCGGAGGTGTCTGACATATTCACGTGAAAATCTTCGCCTGTGACAATATTTGTTGCCAGAAGAAGCCGTCCGTTTGCTTGGCGGTGAACGGCACCAATCATTTCGCTTTTTCCACCACCACTTGCACCTTCATGCATGATCGTCAGCATTAATTCATAAGGGGTAACAATCCGAACAGCAGACGCATGGAGTGTCACCCATTTTTCTTGTTCGCCAATGTTTAAGAGAACGCCATAGATTCCTTTTTTTGCACTTGGGCCGGGGTATAAGTTGTAAGAGAAAACTTCATGCATTTCAAAAATGCGGTTGTGTATAACGACTTGTTTCCCATCGTAATGTGTATGCCTAAACGGCGGTGCTACATATACAATCGCTTTTGGCTTAAAAAAGCTTGGGATTTTATCTGCCGGAATAAATCCTTGCAAATCAAGCACAGCCAGTGCAAAGAAAGCAGCATTCGCCGGCACAACAAGCAGCGAGGGGTAGCCGAGTCCACTCTCTGTTCCGCCAGACAAAAACGGCATAAAAATTAAAGCATCTTGGTTTTTTAACCATTCAAAAGTCTCTTCACGGATTGAGTCAAAGCTTTTTCCAAACTGAGCTTCATGTGTAACTTTATCCGTTGGCAAATCATCGGCAATAATCATGCTGTCTGGATCACGGCGACGCATGTAGGGGTCGTCAAAGTTTACCACGATTCCGTTTTTGCAACGAGTGACGACTGCTTCACGAATCGTTCCTTTTTCTGGGATTTCATAATTCACGTCAAATTGCATATTACCGGCACCGCCAAGAGCAAGTTCGATTAATTCTTCACGGTTATTTGGAATGATTATTTCAGATCGTCCTTTTTTTGCAATTGCTTGAATTTCTGTTGGCAGTATCATTTTTTTCAAGACTTCATTTTGCATTTAAATCGCTCCCGATTGTAAATTATTTGCAAGAAATTAATTTATAAATTTCAAATTCGTTAATTCATTATATCACTTTTTACAAATAATGCCAGTAAAATTTAATTTTTGTTGAAAATTCTTGAAGTAAACGAATTCAGGCATTATAATGGATTGAAGTAAAACATATGCAGGAAAGAGGAGATTATTTTGTCTATCACAAACAGTAGGCTTTCAAGTCTTGTTAGTCAGATACCATATTCAGGAATTAGAAAAATATTTGATATGGCATCAGAAATGCAAGATGTAATTTCTTTGACCGTAGGAGAGCCTGATTTTCAGACCCCGCTACCGATTCGCCAAGAAGCCATTCAATCGCTTATGGACGGTAAAACAAAGTATTCAGCCAATGCAGGGTTGCTTGAGCTTAGGCAAGAAATTAGCGATTACATAAAAAGAAAGCATGGGGTTTACTACAACCCAAAAACCCAAATCGTTGTTACGGTTGGGGCAAGTGAGGGCGTTTTTTCGGCACTTAGGGCAATCATTAATCAAGGTGATGAAGTTTTAGTGGTTGAACCATCTTATGTATCGTATAAGCCAAGTGTTTTAATGTGCGGAGCGATTCCCGTGATTATTGAAGCAAAAGCTGAAAATAATTTTAGACTAAAGCCTGATGACATTTTGGAGAAGATAACGGATAAGACAAAAGCGATTTTAATCAACTATCCAACGAACCCAACCGGTGCAATCATGGAGAAAGAAGATTTGCAGAAAATTGCGGACGTTCTTGCAGATAAAGAAATCATCGTGATCAGTGATGAAGTGTACGGCGAGCTCACGTATGGAGATCGTCGGCACACGAGCATTGCTGAGTGTGAGGAAATGTATGACAAGACCATACTAATCAACGGATTTTCGAAAGCGTATTCCATGACAGGTTGGCGTTTGGGTTATGTATGTGGCCCCGAAGATATTTTGCAAGGTGTTTTAAAGGTGCACCAAAATTTGTCCATGTGTGCGCCCACCACAAGCCAATACGCTGGCATTGAAGCTTTAAAAAACGGCGATCCACAAATTGAAGTGATGAAAAAAGATTATGACTACAGACGGAAGTTTTTGCTTGAGGGTTTTAGAAACTTAGGAATGGATTGTTTTGAACCGTTTGGAGCATTTTATTTGTTTCCGTCAATCAAAAAAACTGGCTTGAGTTCAGATGAATTTTGTAAGCGTCTGTTGCATGAAGCGAAAGTTGCTGTTGTACCAGGAACAGCGTTTGGTGAATGCGGCGAAGGTTTTATTCGTTGTTCTTATGCGTATTCGATTGACAGTTTAAAAATAGCACTGGAACGGATCGAGAAGTTCTTGAAATAAATTCAAATGAAGTAAATTCGAATTAGGAGAGATGAAAATGTCAAACGAATTAATTATCAGCGCCATTGAAAATGGTCAAACATCTTTGGGTATTGAGCTCGGTTCAACAAGAATTAAGGCGGTGCTAATCGGACCAAATTATTTGCCGATTGCATCAGGTGCGTTTTCATGGGAGAACCGATTCGAAAATGGAATCTGGACGTACCATTTGGATGATGTGTGGGCAGGGCTTCAGGCGTGCTACAAAAATCTTGCAAGCGAAGTAAAAGAAAAATTCGGCGTTACGCTTGCAAAAATTGGTTCGATAGGGTTTTCTGCCATGATGCATGGTTATCTTGTTTTTGATCATGAAGATAATCAGTTGGCGGAGTTTAGGACTTGGAGAAACACCATGACAGAGCGTTCGGCAGAAGAACTCACAAAGCTCTTTGATTTTAATATTCCACAGAGGTGGAGCATTGCTCATTTGTACCAAGCGATTCTTAATAATGAACCTCACGTAAAAGAAATATCGCACTTAACAACCCTTGCAGGATATGTTCACTTTAAACTCACTGGCAAAAAAGTTTTGGGTGTTGGCGAAGCTTCTGGTGTTTTCCCCATTGACAGCACAAATAATACATTC
>JAVBKL010000069.1:0-2547 GCA_031554055.1 Eubacteriales bacterium
ATCAATTTTAAATAGACGCAATGAAATTCCCTTTATCCTGAAAAGGCTGTATAATCTGCCAACTCTAGAAGAAGCAAGGTTCTTTGGCGAGTTAGTAAACGATGACAATTTTGGATCTTCGTCTGTACGTAAAATAATTAGTGAAGATACTATACTACATATCCAATCGATAGGGATCGAGAACTTTTTAAACGCAACAAACTTTGATGACAACGTACTATGGCCCAAAGGCTGTGTCACACTTATAGAGCCAGATTATTTTATGAAACAGGCAATACTAGAATCAAATGGAATTGGCTATGAAAGAGCTATTTTACAATTAGCCGCCAGAATTAAGGCTGACAAGCAAAATCAGGTTTTGCTATATGGTGCTGGCGAAGCAGGTAGAAGGTTTTTGTGTATCCTAAAAATGTGCGGTATTCAAGTACTTGCCATGGTTGATAAAAATAGATTCTTGCAGGGCAGTATAATGGATGGCGTAATGGTTTATTCTTTGGATGATGCACTGGCATTATTTCCAGATAATCCATTTGTCATTGGGTCTTTTGCTCATATATATAGTATTTTAGATACAATAAAAGAAGCTGTGGGAAAAGACATTGAGGTGTATTTTTAAGTTAAAAAAGTCAATCGGAGGAACGTAAATGCAAAATACAAAAGTTGCAATTATTACACGAACTAAGGAACGTCCTGTATAATTAAAAAGGGCTATAAAGTGTTGGCATGGAAGCTGCTTCTAATATAGGATTAAAGTCAGTAAAAAGTGAGTATGTATTAATACATGATGACGATGATTCATTGCAACCAGAGTTTTTAGAAAAAACCGTCGGATTTCTTGATACAAACCCAAGATATAAGGGTGTCGCTACAGGTGTTATGGAGATTTTCGAAAAAATTGAAAGCAACGAAGCAATAACGATACGTAGCAATCACTACAAGAAATCTTTTAAGACCATCACGTTGGCAGAAATATCCATTGTGAACCAAATGCCTCCTATTTCAGTTTTATATAAAAGAGAAGTACACAATGTTGTTGGATATTATAATGAAAACCTCCCTGTTTTAGGTGATTGGGATTTTTACCTAAGGTTTTTAAAGCTTTACGATATTTATAAATTGAATGAAGTCTTAGCAAATTATCACAAAAGAGAAAATACCAATGACCAGTACGGCAATACAGTCATTTCTGGATTGGATAATCATAGAATATATGATTCGTTACTAAGAAATGAATGGCTTCGACAAGACCTTGCGGAAGGAAAATTAGGGTTAGGATTGTAGACAAGGGTTGCATAAACATTGCAGTAGCAACTCTTACATATCTGCACCCGATATTAAGCACTATCAAAAAAGAGTATAAAAGTAAAAATTTAGAATTTAGAGTGTTTTGGTAAGCACTTAGGAAACAATAAGTTGTCGAAGAAGGCGACTTCATTGCTTGAGAAAATTAAAAACGTTACCAATCAATGTTGTTTTCTCAAGATGTACACTCATACATAATAGTATCAAGAGCTTTTCTAAGTTTGAAACTTTCTTCCAGTTGTCTGGCAGAGGGATTCAAACTGAAATGCTCTTTTTTTGATTTAAATAATTTATAATATAAAAATGAAATAAATTTGCCAAGGGAAGTGTCTAATTGAGCATAAGGAGGTTAGATATGATGGTTTCGACAGATGTAGAAACGAGAGCAACGGAGCCTGATATGGGTAGGTTTGTTGAACTTTATGGAGACACAATGCTTCGGCTATGTTTTCTTTATCTCAAAGATATTCAGTTGGCAGAAGATGCGGTACAGGACACTTTTGTCAGGGTTTACAAAAACTACAAAAACTTCGACGGCGATTGCCATGAAAAGACATGGCTAACCAGAATCGCCATCAATGTTTGCAAAAATTATTTACGAAGCTCTTGGAGGTGGGCATGGTGGGAACGTTTTGATGAAGCCGCTATCTTAGACAAGATTCCGATACATGGCAGTGATGACCTTATTTATGATGATACGCTTGTTTTGGAGATTATGAAGCTTCCTCCAAAATACAAAGAGGTTATTCTACTATTCTACTATCAAGAATTGAAAATTCGTGAAATTTCTGATGCATTGCAAATCCCAGAATCAACCGCTTCTATCCGGCTCAAAAGAGCAAGGGAGAAATTGAAATTAAAATTGAAAGGCTGGTATTACGATGAATAAAAATATTAAGAATGCGATAGATACAAGGCTTTCAAACGTAACAATCAATGAAGAGCTAAAACAAAAAATTTTATCCGTTCCTAATCAATCAGGAATGAAAACAAGAAGGTTTTTTATTGTCATGGCGGCAGCTTCTCTGTGTCTGCTTCTGTCAATACCTGTTCTTGCAGCAACATTTCCGAGTTTCGGCAGACTCATGGCTTTAATTCAACCAGAGATAACGCAGTACCTTCAACCTGTTGAACTTGTTTCAGAGGACAATGGAATAAAAATGGAAATTGTCGCAGCAATGAATGATGATGATGCGGCGGTAGTGTATCTCACCATGCAAGATTTAACAGGAGATCGTATTGACA
>JAVBKL010000100.1:0-4153 GCA_031554055.1 Eubacteriales bacterium
GAAAAGAACTATGCCTTCCGTTAGCATGAGTGGTATGCAACAAGCCGAAACTGAATCTAACAATATTTCAGACAAAACGGCGGTAGCCTTAATTACGATAGACAATTATGAAGAAGTCAAAGACGGCATGGAGGATATTAAACATCCCCTTTTGGTTGCTGTGGTTGACAGAAAACTTAAGGCACTTGCACTTCAAGTGGAAGGTATTTTGCGTAAGTTTGAAAAGGACAGATATTTATTCTTACTTGCACAAGACAAGGTTGAACTTCTAAAATCAAAGAAGTTCGATATTTTAAATCAAATACGTGAACTGGATATGGGAAACAAAATTCCTGTAACTTTGAGCATAGGAATCGGCATAAACGGCAATTCACTTGCCCAGCAAATGGAATACGCAAGAGCAGCCATTGACTTGGCACTCGGGCGAGGCGGCGACCAAGCACTGATAAAAGACAAAGATGAGTATTTGTTTTATGGTGGCAAATCAAAAGAAGTTGGAACAAACACCAGAGTTCGCACCCGTGTCAAAGCAAATGCTTTAAGCGAGTTAATCGATGAATCAACCAATGTCATTGTCATGGGGCATAAAAAACCCGATTTGGATTGCTTGGGTTCTGCCATTGGCGTATATAAAATTGCAACCTCACAAGGGAAACCTTGCAACATCATTCTCAACGAGATTTCTATGAGCATTGAAACGCTTTATGCAAGGCTCATTGAACAACGTGAATATAAAGAAGAAGTATTTATTAGTACAAAAGAGGCACTGCGTTATATCAGCGAAAAAACATTGTTGATCATCGTGGACACCCATAGACCGAGCTTGCTTGAAAGCAAAGAAGTGGTTGAACGTGCGACAAGAACCGTAGTTTTTGACCATCATAGAAGAAGTGCAGAGGGCATAAACAACCCTGTTTTGGTGTATCACGAACCAGCGGCGTCTTCAACTTCGGAGCTAATAACCGAAATGATACAAAGCCTTGGCAGAATCAAACTTGGAAACCTAGAAGCAGATGCACTGCTCGCTGGAATCACCGTCGATACAAAGAATTTTGCGTTTAAAACAGGGACAAAAACATTTGAAGCATCCGCTTTTTTGCGTAGATGCGGAGCAGATACAATTCGTGTGAAGACACTGTTTCAGTTGAATATGGAAATGTACAAGGTGAAAGCCTTGACCGTTGGCAACGCAGAGATTTTTAATAATAATATTGCAATTTCTGTTTGTCCAGAAAACACAAAAAATGCGGCACTTGTTGCAGCACAAGCATCGGATGAACTGCTTAATATTTCTGGAATCGTGGCATCCTATGTGTTATGCACAGAAAATTCCAATGTTCTGATAAGTGCAAGAAGCCTTGGAGATGTTAATGTACAGCGAATTATGGAAAAAATGGGCGGCGGCGGACACCAAAGTGTTGCGGGCGTTCAGTTTGTAGATAAAGACATTCATGAAGTGATGGAAATGTTAAAAGACGTATTGAAAGCGGAGGTAGAATAATGAAGGTTATATTATTGCAAGATGTGAAAGGTACAGGCAAAAAAGGCGAAACAATTGAAGTGAGTGATGGACACGGCAAAAACTTTCTAGTTCCAAGAAAAATGGCTGTGGAAGCGACCAAATCAAATATGGCTGAACTGGACAATAAAAAGAAAGCAGAAAATGCTAAAAAACAAAAAGAATTAGAAGATGCACAAGCACTTGCCAAAAAGCTTGAAGAGCAAACAATCAAAGTTGAAGTGAAAGTCGGTGAAAACGGAAAATTGTTTGGTTCTGTTACAAATAAGGAAATTGCCGAAGCTTTGGAAAAACAAACAGGAATGCAAATTGAGAAGAAAAAAATAATTTTAGTCGATACCATAAAAACAATCGGGGTAAAGACTGTAGATGTAAAAATTCATACGGCAGTTATAGCAAAATTAAAAGTAGAGATCTCCTAATAGGAATTTTGAATAGGATAAAATAGGTAGAAATATGGAAAATATGCAAAGAATACCACCGCATGACCTAGAAGCAGAGCAGGCGGTTCTTACCTGTATGCTCTACGAAAGAGAAGCTGTTTCTACGGCAACCGAAGTTTTGAAAGCCGAGGATTTTTATTCGCCTAGCAATAGTGCAGTTTTTGATGCAATGCTAGACCTTTTTAATAAGAATATGCCTATCGATATCATTACGCTAAAAAATAAGCTGGAAGAAAAAGCTGTTTTTGACGCAATTGGTGGCATGGAATTTTTATCAGGTTTGGTTGCCGGATATTATGCCTCAGCACATGTTAGACAGTATGCAAAAATTATTGAAGAAAAGTCGATACTACGAAAGTTAATTAAGGCTACAAACGATATTTCTGCAATGGCATATGCACCAAGCGAGCCTGTTGCGTCTGTTCTTGAGCAAGCAGAAAAAAGTATTTTTGGTATCGCTCAAAACAGAAATTCTGGCGACTTTACGCATATCAATCAAATTTTAGTCAGTGCTGTCAATAAAATTGAAGAATCATTTCTTTCAAATAAAAAAATTACAGGTCTTGAAACAGGCTTTAACGATTTTGATGATAAGACTTCTGGGTTGCAACCATCAGATTTAATTTTGATTGCAGCTCGTCCTTCTATGGGAAAAACAGCGTTTGCCCTCAATATCGCCCAACACGTTGCAGTTAGAAATAAAGTGCCGACGGCGATTTTCAGCCTTGAAATGTCAAAAGAACAGCTTGTCAACCGTTTGATTTCTGCAGAGGCTTTTTTGGATGCACAAAAACTCCGTAACGGCGAGCTTGACGACAACGACTTCATGAAAATTATAGAATCAATGGGAACTTTATCAAGGGCAGAAATGTACATTGACGATACACCAGGCATTACGGTGGCAGAACTGCGGGGCAAGTGCAGAAAACTCAAAATGGAAAAAGGTTTGGGGCTTGTTGTCATCGATTACTTGCAGCTGATGTCAGGCTCTGCCGGAAGAAATGACTCAAGGCAGCAAGAAATTTCTGAAATTTCTCGTTCGCTAAAATCAATTGCAAGAGAAATAGGGGCACCTGTTATTGCGCTGTCACAGCTTAGCCGTGCAGTTGAACAACGTGCAGACCATCGTCCCATGTTATCGGATCTTAGAGAGTCCGGAGCGATTGAGCAAGATGCCGACCTTGTGGCGTTCTTGTATCGTGAGGATTATTATAAACCCGACACGGAGAAGAAGGGCATCGCTGAAATTATTATTGCAAAACAAAGAAACGGCCCTGTTGGAACAGTAGAACTGATGTGGCTTAATAAATATACAAAGTTTGCGAATATTGACCGAAGGGTTTTTGATTAAGGGCAATTGCTATGGCATTGAGCCACGCTTGCGTTGAGTTTCCTGCATTAAAAAGAGAATTAAGAAATATAGACCTAAACGGAAAGTACCTCGAGATTAGACTGAAGAGTCGAACAATCTGAGGTGCTTTTTTAATTTCAAATGCAAAACAATTTGTTTGTGAAATGGATTTAGTTGAAAGTTCAAAATCAAAGGTATTATTTGTTTTGTTTTTGACTATTTATATTGTATAAATATGTTGAAATATAAAATCTTTATGTTATAGTGTATATAGAACTTTATGTTGTAACTTGTTTACAACAACAAGGAGGGTTGCGTATGAGGGTTTGTGTTTGAATTGATTATGTCGCTATCGGTGGAATGTTAGGGGGATTAAAATGAGAAGAAGTGCTAGGATTTTTATTGTAATGTTAGCTATTATGGTAACTCAGTTTGCTATTTACTGCAATGCCTTTGCTTTTACGGGGAATGGACAAGGTACACCTGAAAGTCCTTATTTGATTTCGAATTTGCAACAACTCAATGAAATACGCAATAATCTGACAGCTAGCTATCAACTTGCAAATGATATAGATACGAACAACGGTGCATTTATACCAATCGGAACGAGCACAGCGCCGTTCAAGGGAAACTTTGACGGAGCAGGGTACAAAATTAAAAACTTAAGTGTATTAAGAGGAACAGTGGACTATGTGGGACTATTTGGTTATACGAATGGTGCAACAATAAAAAATGTGCAGGTAGAAAATATTGCAATCAGCGGTGGCTTATATGTAGGCGGTCTAATTGGTTATATGCAAGGCGGAACCACAGAGGGCTGCTCAGTAGTTGGTACAGGCA
>JAVBKL010000014.1:0-10138 GCA_031554055.1 Eubacteriales bacterium
AAAATCAAAAAGCAAATAGAGTGATTGCTTTTTTCCGAAAGGAGAACAATATGAAAAAATCTATGTTGCCTATTATTCTTATTGGCTTGCTCGTCTTATGGCAAGCAATTTCCATGTTAAAAATTGACAGTTTACAAAAACAATCCAGCCAGTTATACGCTCATATAGAAAGACTAGACAACCGCATCGATAATGAAGCCAATTCCATTTATTTTAATGTTGACAAGAAGCTAAAACAACAAACAAACCCAGTTGAAATTGCAACTTACAACATAGGAACACCAAATCCAGACGAACTCACCGTGCCAATTACTTACACGCTTACGCCAAAAGAAGTCAGTGATTCTACAATCGTTAGCCTTGACTTTGACGGAAAGCTTTTCCCTATGGAGAAAAACGGAACAACGTATACCACGACAGTTTTGCGTGATATTTTCGGTACTGCAACGCCAACGATTGTGATTGATGAAAACGGCGTGAAGAAAACTTTAGCGGACGAGCGTATCACAATTGCAGATTTGAGGGAATCGCTCCTTCCACTATTATTCCCAAGGCTTAATAGTGAATCCAGCAGCAATGACAAAACATTTAAAATTAAAGGAACACTGAGTGCCGATTCAAAGGGCGTAACCTCTGGTAATATATTTTTGGAGACACGGCTTGTTCTCAAAGTGGATGATTCTGTCGTTTCCGAAAAGGAAATCCCCATAGGTGCACTCACCACTGGCTTCGCAGTCGATGAAAACGTACCTTTGAGCGACGGGCAAGTTTGTACCATGACCCTTATTGCCACCGATAGTATCGGCTTGGAACATCACTATGTCGTGGCCTATTTGGATTCGGGTTCAAATAAACAACCTGAACCGTGGTTTAATCAAGAAAAAATTTATTCCGCCGATGGAAAATTGCTTTGGGAACAAAAATATTAAAAGTGATATACCACAATAAGAAAAGCTGCTCTCAACCAAACGTCGAGGGCAGCTTTCTTATTTTTTATATATTTTCTATTTCTCTTTTTCAAGTTCTTTCTTTCTTGCTTCAATTGCTTTGTTTTGCACTTCCATTGGAGCTTCTTCATAGCGGTCAAACTTCATAGAGAACTCGCCACGTCCTTGCGTCATGGAGCGAAGATCTGTTGCATACTTGAACATTTCTGATAGAGGTACTTCCGCAGAAATTTGTTGCTTGTTGCCCACTTTATCCATGCCAAGGATACGTCCACGGCGTTTGTTCATATCGCCCATAACGTCGCCTGTGTAATCATCTGGAACACGAACTGAAACAACTGCAATTGGCTCAAGAAGTGCTGGCTTTGCTTTTACAAAACCTTCCTTAAACGCCATCGTTGTAGCCATTTTAAACGCCATCTCCGAAGAGTCAACCGCATGGTAAGAACCATCAACGAGTGTACACTTAATTCCAACAACAGGATAACCTGCAAGAGGGCCTGCTTTTACGCACTCCTGAATGCCTTTTTCAACTGCTGGGAAGAACTGGCGAGGAACCGAACCGCCAAATATTTTTTCTTCAAAGATATATTGTTGCGATGCGTCGTTTGATGGCTCAAATTCCATATGTACATCGCCATATTGACCATGACCACCTGATTGTTTTTTGTACTTACCCTGAATTCTAACTTTATTTTTTATCATTTCACGGTAAGGAACAATTGGTGTTTGCAATTCAACTTCAAGTTTGTATCTTGATTTGAACTTGTTCACTAAAATATCGAGTTGGTTTTCGCCAACGCCCGAGATCACCGCTTGTTTTGTTTCTGTGTTAATTTCAAATTTTAAAGTCTTATCTTCTTCAAGCATTTTGGAAATCGCTTGGCCAATCTTATCCTCGTCACCCTTTGCCTTTGGAAGGATTGCCATTTGAAGAAGTGACTCTGGGAAATCAATTTGTTTTAAGTAAACAGGATTTTCTTTTGTACAAAGCGTATCCTGTGTTGCTGTATTTTGAAGTTTTGCAATGGCACCGATGTCGCCCGCACGAAGTTCTGTCACTTCGATTTGCTCTTTGCCACGGATTACATAGAGATGCGAAACTTTTTCTGCGAAGTCTGTACGAGGGTTATACAACGCTGTTTCTTTGTTCATAACACCCGAGAAAACTCTAAATATGCTCAAACGTCCTACATATGGATCTGCGATTGTTTTAAATACAAAAGCAGCGAGTGGCTCGTTCTCTTTGCACACAACCTCCATTGGCTGGTCTGTCTTAGCGTTTGTCGCTGGGCGAGTCTGCCAATATTCAGCCGAAGGTGCGTTCCAAATGATTCCGTTCATTAAATTTCTGATACCGATGTTTAAGTTTGCCGCACCCACGTACACAGGGGTAACGATTTTGTCTTTCATTCCCGCACCGATTGCGTCTTCAATTTCTTGCACGGTAAAACGCTCTTCTGCAAAGAATTTTTCCATCAGCTCGTCACTGGTTTCAGCCGCCGCTTCTTCAATCATTAAACGCATGACTTCAACGTTGTCTTCAATACCCGCTGGAATTTCACAAGGCTCTGTTTTTCCGTTTACATACTTGCGAGCCTCGCCTCTAACAGCTTGTACGAAGCCAACAAACTTTCCGTTTTCTTTAAAAGGAACTTGCATTGGAGCAATGCTCTTGCCAAACTTCGCTTTTAGTTCTTCAACAACCTTATCAATCTCAACGTTTTCATCGTCCATGCCATTGATAAAAATCATTCTAGGAAGTCCAAGCTCTTCACAATATTCCCAAGCTTTTTCTGTACCAACTTCAACGCCAGATTTTGCTTGCACAACAATCAGTGCAACGTCTGCCGCCGCAATCGCTTCTTTTACCTCGCCCACGAAGTCAAAATATCCAGGAGTGTCTAAAAAGTTTATTTTATTATCCATCCATTCAACTGGAATAATAGATGTGCTTATAGATACTTTTCTTTTAATTTCTTCTGGGTCGTAGTCGCTTACTGTATTTCCATCGTCCACTTTTCCAAGACGAGTGGTAACTTGTGCAACATTAAGTGCCGCTTCCACTATTGATGTCTTACCACACCCACTGTGACCAAGAACAACTACGTTTCGTATTACATTTGCTGAATAGTTTTTCATTACTTAACCTCCTAAACAGAAATATGGTACATAGCAATTTTTGAACAACTCTTTGCTTAAAATCGCTTATAGTTAAATATTCCACATCTTATTCAAATTCCCTTTATATTTTGGTAAAGTTTTTAAATTTGTGAGTTTCTTACAAAAAAACTTCTCCATTTTATACAAATTGACAGTTTACTACAGAAAATGTTAAACTTAATTTAAAAAATCAAGGAGTGAAACCATGACCAGAGTGATAACACCCAAAAAAAACAAACAAGGAACTTTTGTTGTCAGCCCCGATAAATCCATTTCTCATAGAGCCTTGCTGTTTAGTTCACTGGCAGATGGAAAATCCATTATAGAAAATATTTCAAACTGTGACGACTGCATGAGCACAATTTCTTGCTTGCGTGAGCTTGGTGTAAAAATTGAACTTTCTCATAACGCCTCCGTTGTGCATGGCGTTTCCTTAAATGGGTTTACGCCAACTACAAAATCTCTAAACGTCGGAAACAGCGGCACAACCCTACGACTTCTGTCAGGGATTTTATCCGCACAAAATTTTTCTTCCACTTTAACTGGCGACGCCTCCATTTGCACAAGACCTATGAGCCGAATCATTGCACCACTTAGAAAAATGGGTGCCGATATAAAAGGGGTAAACGACAACCTCGCTCCCTTACAAATAAATGGTAAAAAACTAACAGCCACCTCTTACGAAATGCCTGTGGCAAGTGCCCAAGTGAAGTCTGCCATTTTACTTGCAAGCCTGTATGCTGATGGGATGACAGAAATAATCGAGCCAGTCCCCACAAGAAACCATTCAGAAATAATGTTAAACCACATGGGTGCTGATATTCGAACAAACGGAAAAATGATTACGAGCAGAAAAATTACAAGACTGGAACCGCAGAACCTTCGGGTTTGTGGCGATACGTCCTCGGCACTTTATTTTTTAGTAGCCGCCATCATCCTCAAAAATTCTAAGGTGACGGTAAAAGATGTGTGCATAAACAAAACGAGAACAGGGGCAATCGAAATTTTAAAAAGAATGGGAGCAAATATTGAATACAGTAACGTGCAAAATATTTGCGGCGAAACCAGTGCAGACATCACTGCAACCTCAAGCAAACTTTTTGCGACAGAAATATCGGGAGAGGTTATTCCATCTCTTATAGATGATATTCCTATTCTTTCCGTTGCAGCGGCGTTCGCCGAGGGCGTTACCATGATTAAGGATGCAAAAGAACTTCGATACAAAGAATGCGACCGCATTCAAGCAGTCGCAACCGAACTTACAAAATTTGGTGTAAAGATTACAGAGCTTCCAGACGGCTTAACTATTCTTGGAGAACCCGATAGAATTTTTTCTCCCGCAACCATCAACAGTTACAACGACCACCGCATCGCTATGAGTATGTCAATTGCTGCACTTTGTGCCTCAGGCAAAAGCAGTGTGATTGATGCCGAATGTGTGAGCGTGTCGTTCCCAGATTTTTACAATTGCATTTAATAACTAATAGCTATTTTCGTCTTATAACCAATGGTTTAACTGAAAGTAGCCGTTTTCACCTAGAACAGTTATTCTAGGATAATGTATATTTTGTGTCGAATAATCAAGATATTGTAAACTAAATGTTATCACAAGTGTAGCTAAAAGTCAATGTTGACGCCGTTTCAAATCAAAAATAGTTTAAAGTAGCCGTTTAAAAATATTAGAATCGTGAAAATCAGCTTGTTTCTGGGCTAATTCCTAGAATAACTGTTCTACGAAACATTAAACGATTATCGGTGGTGAATAAATGTTATCTGAACCCAAAATTTTAAACCAGCCAATTCCAAAAACTGTTGTAAAAAATTTCAATTATGACCCTGACTCTTACGATAGTTTAACAGGGCTTAGGGACTATGCTTATGTCAATCACTTAATCACAGAACAGTTGTATCTCTCCGAATATAAAAATGCCGCCATGTTGATCTTTGACATAAAAAGTTTTGGTCGGGTTAATGAAGCCTTCGGGCATTCCTTTGGAAACACAGTCCTCGCTCATGTTTCACACAAACTTGAGTCATTACTAAAAAATGCAGAGCTAACTCGTATTTGCAGCGATGAATTTGCTGTGACTTATGTAAACAAGGACATCCGCGAACTTGAGAAAATTGCAGTTGCTATACTTGCAGAGTTTTCCACCCCACTTCCCATTGAAAAAAGATTTCTATATATAAACTTAACTATTGGTATTTCACACACTTGCGATAAAAATGAATTTAAAAATCTGCTTAAAAGCAGTCAAGCCGCGTTACGGCTGGCAAAAAAAGCTCCTGTTGCTTCTTATTACATCATGACCGACAATGTTCGGCCTTCCATATTCGACCGAGTCACTTTGGAATACGAACTGCACAACGCCATTCAAAACCATGAACTTGAATTGTATTATCAACCCAAGCTCGATATGAACCTGAAAAGGATAACCGGCTGTGAAGCCCTGTTGCGATGGAATCACCCCAATCGTGGTGTCATTGCCGCTGGAGATTTTATTGCCATTGCGGAAGAAACCGACTTGATTTTAAAAATTGGTGAGTTCGTTACTGATGAAGTCTTTAAGCAATTAAGCGAATGGCTTACGAAAGGCCTTGATGTTTTCATTTCGTTTAATGTTTCTGTAAAAGAGTTTTATGTTTCAAACTTTGAACAAAGGCTCACCCATCTAGTTTCAAAGTATAATATTCCAACTTCAAAAGTCACCATCGAAATTACAGAAGGCGTTTTAATTCATGATGCCCCAAAAGTAGCCGGCATTTTTTCAAGGCTACGCAGCCAAGGCTTTCATGTTTCGCTTGATGATTACGGTTCGGGATATGCCTCGCTTTGTTATCTTGAAACTCTGCCTTTAGACAATCTAAAAATTGACAAACAGTTTGTACTAAAATCTTTTACCTGTAGAAAATCAAATGCCATACTAAATCATATCATTTATCTTGCACATAACATCGAACTATTAACAGTTGCAGAAGGTGTAGAAAATAAAGAACAGCTTGACCTCTTAAAAGATTTGGGTTGTGATTTTATTCAAGGCTATTACCTTTCTAAACCATTGCCAAAAAAAGATTTTGAGACACTTTATAATTGCTACAACTCTTCAATTTTTTTACACATATGACAAATGGAATCCGTAGTCTAAAAACAAGGCTACGGATTTAATTTGCCAAAAAACTTGTCTCGTTGTACTTTAATAGGTGGCTTCCAAGCAAACATAATTATATAGCGAGAGGAATGGTTGTAATGAGAAGAAGTGTGGCATCTGATGAAAAGTTTGTGACAGTTCTTGATGAGTGGCTTCAAATACATAAATCAAGAATAAAACCCCAAACATATGCAAAGTATCAATACATTTTTGAGTTGCACATATTTCCACAATTTAAGGATTTTCAAATATGCGAATTAACAGAAGAACTTATAAATTCGTACGTTTACGAAAAAATAACAAGTGGAAAATTAGATTGTTCAGGCGGCTTATCTCCAAGCATTGTGCGAGTTATCATTTATTTAATCAAGCAGACGCTTGTCTATGCACAGAAGCAAGGCTGTGATGTGCAAGATTTTTTTATCAAGCGGCCACAGACCACGCCCGCAAGGCATGATGTTTTACGAGAAAACGAACAACGTCAACTTGAATCTGTTTTATTAATGGAAGTGGATAGCTATAAACTCGGTGTCCTCATCAGTTTGTATTTGGGTTTAAGAATCGGCGAGGTGTGTGCTCTTAGGTGGGAAAACATTAATCTCGACAGCAAAACCATTCGAGTTGACTCAACCATTCAACGGATAAAAAACTTCGAGCAATCAAATGCAGCAAAAACTACCATTGAAGTTGTATTACCAAAAAGTGCCGCCGCCGTCCGTGATATTCCCATTCCAACTTTTCTGCACCATTTATTAATAAAAGTCAAGTCAACGAGCAATGGTGAAAACGCTTATTTCTTAACAGGAACTGATAAGCGACCACTTGAACCGAGAACCTACACCTACCATTTTAAAAAGTATTTGAGAGTTGCCCAGATAAGAGAAACAAATTATCACACACTACGACATACGTTTGCTACACGCTGTATAGCAAACGGTTTTGATGTGAAAAGCCTAAGCGAGATTTTAGGTCACTCCAGTGTAACAACCACCTTAAACCGTTACGTGCATTCCTCGCTTGAGCGAAAACGGCAACAAGTTGAGCTACTTAAGCCTTTGTTTGTTGTTAATCGAGTAGGAAGCTAACCATTAGTTGATTAGCTTCCCTCTCACACCACCGTGGATACCGCTCGGTACACGGCGGTTACAAGATTTTAATATGTGCATCTGAGTATATCTTAATAGGATTTATAAACCCTAGTTTTCCGATATAGTCATTTGTTCATGTTCTTTGCAAGAAGGGACTTTGGGATATCTTCCATAGTCCTTTTCTTGTGTTTGCAAACTCCCACGCTTTGTTTTTGCAACTCCAAGTTTGTGTAGATTACTAAAGCGTGTTTTGATCTTCTTCCATTGTTTTCACAGCTTAGCCTTTTATGCCTTGTTTTATTGCACGATTGGGAAATAAAATCAAATGCAAATATTTTCTTTCAATAGTGTAATTGTCTAATAAAATTAATCTTGCCCAATTTTGCGTGCTCTAAAAAACACACGCCAACCGACTTCTTCACGGTTTATCACTTTTAAAATTGCCATCATTTGTTCATCAGAAAATACCCCTGACATGTGTGCCACACCACGAAATGATAAATTCATGATAAACATAACATTATTGCTGATTTCTTTTTTACCCAATAAGAACAGTACTTTGCGTGCAAAACGTAAAAGCTCGCAAATAAATTTGCCTAGACCACTTTTTAAATATGCTCCTTGTGCAATGGTTGAATTAAAGTGAAGCGGGGCATTTCTATCCCAAAGTTTTTGGGGGATTTCCCTACCGATTAAAGCCTTAAAAGCCTCGTCTGAAATATTAGAAACATTCCCGCCAAAATAAGGTGCTAAACGCTGTTAAAAAATGGGTACTCTTGTATTGAAGTAGCCAATATTTTAGGATTTTCCTCACAAAGCTATTTTACTCGGCAATTTAAAAAGGCAACAAGAATAACACCAAGCAAGTTTGTTGAAAGAATCACTAAAGTAGATTAGTTCCGGTGGGATAGAAACAAAGATTAGACAATATTTATATTGAAACGCTTGCTAACTGCACAGACCAGGCATTTGCAAAGATTTTTATAAAAAAGTTGCCCTTACTGCTAAAGGCAACTTATCAAATGTACTTATGGGATTTCTGAATTTTAATTGACTGAGTCCTCTGTCAATATTTTAGCGAGTTTTCAAGAGGCAGGTCGACAATCTTCATACTCACGATATTTAATAAATCCACATTTCTATCTTCAAATGCTTATTATGCACGCAGTTCATCAGTCTTTAATCTTCGTCGAATAATTCGTTAATGTAAGTAAATAATCCCCATGTTGAGAATGTTCCCTTGTCAATCATGCGGTTAATTTCATCGCCGCTTGCCCACATTGCTCCGCAGGTTTCATCAGGAGCAAGAGTCACTGTTGATATATCAACATTTTGCCGGAACAGCCATACATCAGCTAAACAATGGTTACAAATACATTTCCGTATTTGATGCTTAATCATTCGCCCATTCTGTGGTTCAAGAATAATACCTAATTCCTCATTCGTTTCTTTTAATGCAGTAGTCAAACTGTCATCTCCGGCAACCGCATTTCCACCCGTACATTCCCACATGTTTGGGAGCGTCTTGTTCGGTGTTCTTTGCGATATAAGGTATTCGCCGTTGTCGTTCTCAATCCATACGTAAACCGTAAGATGGTATTCGCCTTTGCACATAGGCTTGCCGCGCTCGTGAAGACGTTCTGTTGCGTTGCCGTTTTCGTCAAGAATATCCCAAAGTTCAGGCAAGTTTATTCCTCCATTCGCATAGCACCATATTCACAAAATATAAACACACTGAATAAGCTTACTAAAATATCATACTTTAGCTAATGAATTTATTCAACATGATTGTAGAGATTTTTGCCATAACAAAAATTCATGGTAAATCTTATGCCAGAATTATTCGACCTGTTCGCTTGTCATTTTGTAAAGCTTTGCGACGAAAAACGTTTCCACGACCTACGTCAAACGTATATCAAGCACGGACTAAAAATATATAAAGGTTTTCATGAAAAAAGTACCCTCGCTGCAAAGGCAACTTTTTTAAGTGTCTTACGGAAAATTGTTAATTTTAATTAAACAAGTTTATCCCTTGTTCCACAAATTCTTATTTTCTTACTGTTCTTATGTAACTCATTAATAGTGTTATAGCAATTGAATAGCCGATAATTGATGATATTCCATATCCCATTATAGGCATTGGAAAGTTGCCAAAAAAGGTTGTAAGTATTGTCACTGAGAAGTAAATTCCCAATGACACTGATAGATTACTTTTATTGAGATGAAAAAAAGGCAATATTAGTAGTACAAGTGACATTATGCCTAGCATAAACAAAAAAACATTAATATCTAAGAGCAAAAACAAGATTTGCTCAACATAAGGCACAGGGGCTAAGTTATCTAAAAATATCCATGACAATGCGAAAGTTGCAGTTATAACTATCAAATAAAATAATTTCATCAGTTTGCTGATTATTTTTTTCCACATAAAAAATATATTTGCAATAGCAAAGGCTGACACCTGACTTGCGTCTGGCTGAAATAGCAATATAGCTAATGTGATACTAGTTAGTGCTAACACAATACATGTATGTTGCTTTTGTGACAGGTTCCACAAGCTTATAATTAGTAATGGCAAAATTATTATTGCTAAAACATGCTTCAGTCTTACTTACAACAAATGTGCATCCTAAAATGCTCAACACTACCCAAAAGGGAGTGTCAAAAGTTTCGTGTAAATGAATAACTTAGCAAGTTTATTTCAAATAAAAATGTGTATACTTTAAACACGGACGAAAGGATAGGGCTCTGCTGGAGAGCAACCTGAGCAGTCGGCTGTGTGATAAACGGT
>JAVBKL010000246.1:0-8251 GCA_031554055.1 Eubacteriales bacterium
CAGTCCGCATAAATGAGCAACTTCAATTGAATGTTTAAGAACATTTTGACCGTAACTTGTTCTAAACTTCATTTTACCTAAAAGCTTAATGAGCTCTGGGTGGATTCCATGCACACCAGTTTCAAAGGTGGCTGCCTCGCCCTCTTCTCGAATCATAACGTCTACTTCTTTTCTTGCCTTTTCAACCATTTCTTCGATTCTTGCTGGATGAACACGACCATCAATAATTAGCTTCTCTAAAGCAATACGCGCAATTTCTCTACGCATTGGATCAAAACCAGATAAGATAACTGCCTCTGGTGTATCGTCAATGATTAAGTCAATACCAGTGAGCGACTCCAAGGTTCTAATATTTCTACCTTCACGCCCAATAATACGGCCTTTCATTTCGTCGTTTGGTAGCTGAACAACTGAAACAGTAGTTTCTGCCACATGATCGACTGCACAACGTTGAATTGCATTGCTTAAAATCTCACGAGCTTTTTTGTCTGCTTCTTGACGAGCTTTTGCTTCAAGATCTTTAATCATAATAGCAGACTCAACTTTTACTTCGTTCTCAATAATGCTTAACAGATGCTCTTTGGCTTGCTCAGATGTGTATCCAGAAATACGTTCAAGTTCATCAAGCTGTTTTGTAAGAGCTTTATCAACTTCGCCTTTTTGAATTTCCAAGCTTTCAACTTTTTTCTGCATTAGTTCTTCTTTCTTTTCAAAAGAATCACTTTTTCTGTCTAACGTTTCTTCTTTTTGTACTAGCCTTTTTTCTAACCTTTGTAGTTCGCTTCTGCGTTCCTTTGCTTCTTTTTCAGCTTCGTTTTTAAGTTTCAAGCTTTCTTCTTTCGCCTCGATAAGTAATTCCTTTTTCTTAGCTTCGCCTAAACGCTTGGCTTCTTCCGATATATTTAAAGCTTCTGCCTCAGCAGAGCCTATAACGGCCTCGGCAATTTTCTTCCTATACTGAATACCTACAAAAAACATAACAACGCCCGAAACTATTGCGGCACCAAGGCCTATTAAAACATTCATTAGTATCGGCATTTGTGTAAAAGCACCTCCCTATTAAATTTTCAAAGAACATAGGATTTATTGTATAACTTTTCAGAAAACTTGTCAAGCTTTGGAGTTTTATTTTTTAAGAATACTTAACAATTAGGAGTTCGACAGCCAATTGTCCGTCAATTTTCCCAATTTTGATGTCGATGTCTGACAAAAGGCAGGATTCTATAGCTGAAATTAATTTGTCTCTTGAAAAATTTCTTCCCTGTTTAAGATATTCACCCACAATAAAACTTTTAATCGACAGCGTAGTTGCAATCTCAGCGTTTGATGCATTCATTTGATTAAGTTCCTTGCACTGCAAAATAAATCGAAACTGTCTTGCGATCATACTGATCACCATAATCGGCGATTCTTTCATTACCAAGAGATTGCTGAAAATATCGAGGGCAATTTGGGGCTGCTTATTTCCCACGGCACCGACCAAGTCAAAAATTTTTGTCTCAACTGTCTTGGTACTAATCGCATAAATATCCGCGTCTTCAATCACATCGCCGTCATGTTTATAGGCAACAAGCTTTGACATTTCATTTGTCACTTGTTGCATATCCGCAGAGACAGTTCGAAGGAGTAAAATTGCTGTCCCTTGAGAAATTTCTTTGCCGTTGTCTTTAAACAAACGTTGCACCCAACTGATTAAATCCTTTTCGGTTGGTGAGGTAAACTCAACGGCTCGTCCCAACTCATTTACCTTTTTATAGAGCCTGTTTCGTTTGTCCACTTCTTGTTCGATAAAAATTAAAACTGTACTTTCTGGTATTTGTGACAAAAAATCTGCCATCGTCTCCGTTTCATCTTTTCTCCCACTTGTAAAAAGGTTTGAATCCTTTACGATAACGAGCCTGTACTCACTCATAAAAGGAAGGGTGTTCGCAGCGTCAAAAATTGTATTGGTGGGCACGGTTTTTCCTGTGTAAATATCAAAATTCATAATTTGCTTCTGCTCACTTACAATGGCTTCTTTCATTTCGCTCTCGTATTTCTCAAGTAAATACGATTCTGCACCAAAAAACAAATACACCCTTTTGAATACGCCCTCTTTCATTTCCCGCTTTAGCTCTTTCAATTGATCACCTTCTTCACTTTAATTTCATCTTGGTTGATTGTCAATGTAATGCCGCCGTTGTTTTCTATGTTCACAGGTTGTGCCATATTATTATTTACATCAAATAACCATTTGTCTACTTTTAATTTTATACCAAGTTCATTTTCAGTTTTTTCATAAGTAGAAAACTCCAAGTACCCTGTCTTAAATGCAGAACCTGAACTTAACTCATGATATGGTATTTTATATTTTTCTGCATAGAAATTCAAGTTGTAAAGCTGTTCACTTGCAAAAATATCTGAAAGCCCTCTTTCGGCGAGCAGACTAACCATTCCTTCCGCTTCGGTAAATTTTCCATGCAAACCGATGTATGCATCTACTTTATCAATTCCCCTATAGTTTAAAAAATTCTCCAATGCATAGCTGTTTTTTCCGCCACCATCAACGACAATAACATATGAATCGTCTGCATACACAATGCACTCGCCTTCTGATACGCTTAAAATATTTATTTCACTAGGCTTTGGCATAAATGAAAAAATCACTGACGCACTTACAAGTACTACAAGTGCTGTGTAAAAAATTTTCAATTTCCTAAGGGCGTAACTGACGAGAGCCACATACCAGAGGACAATAAACCACAAGCTCAAGCTCCCTGTTAGAATAGTCGCAAATGGCAACGAGGCAAAAAAACCGCAAATATACTCATAGGCTTTTAATATCACATAGACACTGCCCGCTAAAAAAATGGCAACTGGCTCTGCAAAAACGCCTACCACACCAACTACAAATCCCAGCACAACCAAGGCGGAAGATGCTGGCACAATTAAAATATTTGCGAGCACGCCGTATGGCATAAAGTTATAAAAGTAGAACGCTGCAATCGGTATGGTTGCAAGCGTTGCGGCAATCGACGCCGCAAACACATCAATCACGAGCTTTGGCATGTTTTTATTGATTGACCTGAACGATTCTGTAAATTCTCTGTTAAAACAAGCAAGCCCAGCTATGGCGGCGAACGAATACAAAAATCCAATATCCCAAAGGAAAAGCGGCTGATATAGCAAAAGCAAAGTTGCTGCAAATGCCGTTGATGACAATGTATCGCTATCTCTTCGGATTAAATCCCCAGAAATGATAACAGTATACATAATCGTTGAGCGAACGGTGGCGACTGCCATACCTGTAAGCATGGTATAAAACACAAGAAAAAATATCGTGAGCACACCGCTGTACCGTCTGCCAACAATTCTCCTCAACAACATTTCCACAAAAATGGCAAGCATGGCAATATGTAAACCCGAAATTGAAATAATATGATACACACCAGCAACCCTATACAACTCTTGAATCTCTTCCGATAGTCCAGAGGTATCACCAAGAATCATTGCTTTCATAATACCAGCTTCCTGATGCTCTAAAACATTGTCATACACTTTTGAAATTCTTGAGCTAATTGAGTTTAATGTATTGCGAAGCCCTTCTTCTTTGCCTGTTACTTCGAGCCCATATAAAAAAGTTTTGTAACTTATGCCTCTCGCTCGTAAATAACTGTATTCGTCAAATCCACCCAAATTTTTTCTTGGTTCAAGACTACTTAATTGTCCGTCAAAAGTGATCACATCAGACACTTCAACGATTTCGTCTTGCATCATCGTGGCTTGCACTTTCGCCTTAACATGGTGCAAGGCTCCACCTTTAAGCACCTTGTCCACTCTGATTTCCAGTTTGTATCGTCCACTAGCAGTTCGGTTTTTCTCGAGTACCGTCCCTGTTATGGTACATCCCTTGCCTAAAAACGGTTCAAGGCTTTTGTCGGGCTTTGTATTGACCTGAAACGAAACAAACCCCGCAACAAAAAGCAAAATGAAAACGAAAGCGCCGTTAAACTTGTATAAGTTTCGCAACAACAAACTGCCAAGTGCAATGCATGAAAAAAACAGGGCAATAACTGCGGTGTTTTCCACATATTGCCTTGTTAAAATCCCTAGTATTAAAAAAATAGTGGCAAGAACTAGCGGTCTTTTCATTTCTTCATAATTTCCTCGTCACGCTCTAGAGGTTTGCTTAAATCAAACCCGCTTTTTAAACCTTCTGGTTTTTTAGAATCAATTAAAAATTGAACTTTTTTAATATCTGTAAGCTCTGTAAGCGAGTTTACAATTGAATAAATAGGCAATCGAATGTCTGTTGAAGTACCAGCATATTTATTTACAATATCACTGCTCAGGTTAACATAACAGATGTTTCCTTCTGTACTTACCTCACGCACCTTTGTTTCTGGCGGAATGGTTGCATGGTTTTCTGCTTTGTTAGGGCCTGCAATCAGTTGTTCCACAATAAATTTCTCAATCACTTGATCGGGGTTGGTCTTCATCATTTGAATAACACGCTCCTCTGGAACAAGAGCTGTTGAGCTCTCATTTGCAAAATACAAAACTACTCGTTGTATATCGCTTACAAACGGAGAAATATGTTTGTTGATTACCACATTGCTGCGATTGAGTAGACCCAGCGGTTCACCGTCTGAACGTAACAGTTCATGATTGTTAATGAAAATATGCAAGTCCTTTACAGAAGAAAGCTCGGTCATCGTCCAGATGATGGCACTTTTAAAGAAAAGTTCTTCTTCACTGCCTAAGGTTTCGCCATCAAAAGTGAATGAAAGCTCAAGTAGCGATTTATTTTCTATAAGCTGACCCTTTTCAAGTTTTAAATCTTCTGGCATTGTCTTTGCTAAATTTTTATTATTAGGGCCAGCGTATAAAATGCTTAGTAACTCTAAAATCATTTCATCGTTGTTCCCTATGTTTAAATAATGTTCTTCTTTTTCAAGCGTGTGTAATGTTGGATTTAAAAAATAAACGTTAACGGACTGCTTGCCTTCCATATTTTGAACGTTACGCAATAAAAATGTAGTCACCGACAAAACCACAATCATTACGACCAAAATCAGACCATATATCCTAATTTCACTATTCGAATTTAGCATATAATCCTCCTATGCGTGGTAGTGTAGCGGAATCCGCACCACAAAAGTTGTGCCTTCGTTCTCTTTGCTAGATAGCCTAATGCTGCCATCATGCAAGAGAATTGTCGCACGTGTGATTGCAAGACCAAGACCTGTGCCACCTGTTTCTCTGTCACGTGTCTTATCCACTCTATAAAACCGATTAAATATTTTGTCTTGGTATTCGTCGGCAATACCAATTCCAGTGTCTTGAACGGTTACAAATGCATTTTGATGGTCAGAGTCAACAATCAATTTAACGATGCCGCCCTTTGGTGTATATTTAATTCCGTTTTCAACTAAATTGGAAAGTGCAAGGCTTAACTTCATCTCGTCCGCATCTACAATTACTTTTCTAACGTCCTCATACAGAAGTTCGATTTCCTTTTGTTCTGCCAGTGGGTACAACCGCTTGAGTATATCTTCGCAAAGCTTGTTTAAATCAATCGGGTGGATATTGAGCCCCGAGTCGCCTTGGTCAAGCTTAACTAGATTGAGCAAGTCTTTTACGATATTGGTCATTCTGTCGATTTCAGAATTTATATCCTGTAAAAACTCGTTATACATTTCTGGCGGTACATTTTCTTGCAAAAGGATTGATTCGGTCAAAACTTTAATAGAGCTTAATGGCGTTTTTAGTTCGTGAGATACGTTTGAAACAAACTCTTCTCTTGTTTTTTCAACTTCTTCAAGTTTTTGTGTCATTTGATTAAAGGCATCGCCAAGGGCTGAAAACTCGTCATGACCTTTTACAACGATTCTTTGTTTCAATTGGCCTTCGGACATTTTTCTAACAACGTTTAAAATATTATTAAGTGGATCAATCAATAATTGTGACAGGAAGAAAACAAATACGCCGATAATGCAAGAAATTAAAGCGGTAAACAAAAGTAAGTTTCGTTCAATCTCGGATAAAGCGGCATAAATATCTTCTATTGACGCAACAATAAGTACCGCACCAACTTTTTGTGAGTCTGTGTTTATAATCGCAGCAGCGGCATAAACAGACTGTTCGCTTTGGTGGGTACTAACTTTATCATTTTTTTTCAAGGCTTCGATTACTTCAGGCACCAAATAAGTTTTACCGATTTCGGTTTTGTTGGTGTCGTTTACTATCATGCTGTTATTATCGAAAACTAAAATCCGAAAAGAGCCTTCTTTACTTTTCGAAATAAGTTCTTGGTCGAATTTATCAAGCTGTTTTTCATAAAGTAAGCGGCTCATATAGTCTGCTTTGGAAATATTACCGGCAACTATGTTCGCCGATTGCAAAAGTTTATTCTCTCTGTCTTTTTGATAATAATCTTTGACAGAAACGGATATGGTACTAAAACAAAAAAGAAGCGGCACATAGCTGATTAAGATAAAGCTTAAAAAAAGCTTCCACCGTAAGCTATGAATCCAGCTGTAGTTATTATTTAAAATAGTATCCTACCCCCCATTTTGTGTATAGATACCTTGGGTCTGATGGGTTTTCTTCTATTTTCTCACGAAGTCTTCTCACATGAACGTCAACCGTTCTTGCATCTCCCGGATAATCCGAACCCCATACGGTGTCAAGCAAGCTTTCACGGCTATAAACCTTTCCTGGGTTCTCCATAAAATGTTCGAGCAAGTCAAATTCCTTGGCTGTTAAATTTGCTTCTGTGTCGTTTATAAAAGTGCGGCGAGATTCGCATTCTATCTCAAGACTTCTAACCCTGATCCGATTCTTTTTCTCGTCGTTTATATCCATTTTTCTCACACTACGTCGTAAGATTGCCTTGATGCGTGCTTTGAGTTCAAGAATGTTAAACGGTTTTGTGATGTAATCGTCTGCACCATACTCAAGACCCATAATTTTATCCATGTCCTCACCTTTTGCTGTAACCATAATGATTGGTACGGCAGAAAATTCACGGATTTGTTGACAAACTTCAAGTCCATCAATTTTAGGGAGCATTACATCAAGCACAATCAAATTATAGTCATAGCTTCTGGCAAGTCTTAGGGCTTCCTCACCATCAAAAGCAGTATCAATAATCATTTCGTCTTGTTCGAGGCTAAATTTTATTCCTTTTACGATCAGCTTTTCATCGTCCACTACCAAAACATGATACGCCAATTTCTTCACGCCCTTTTTAAGATTTATTCCGCAATAATATAATCTTTTAAAGCCTCATAAGTTTTTTCGCCTATTCTATCAATATCTTGAATATCCGATTTATCTTTAAAACTGCCGTTTAAGTCTCTGTAGGCAATTATTTTTTTTGCTGTCACTTCGCCAACACCGGGGAGAGTTTCAAGCTCCTCTTGTGTGGCACTGTTAATATTGATTGGTGCTATGTACTCACGTGTAACCGTAAAATCGTCGCCTGTTTTCTGCTTTTTTTCAATGTCAGTGTTTTTTACAGGCTCTGGGGTTATGAGCGGCTCACCAATCTTTGGAATAATAATATGCTGCTCGTCATAAATTCTTGCAGACAAATTTGTGATTTCCAAATCGGCATCTTCTGTTGTGCCACCGGCAAGCTTAATCAAGTCCGAAATTCTACTGTCGTTAGTTAGCTCGTATACATCCGGATTTTTTATTGCACCAGAAATATAAACCTTGATTGTTTCTGGCACAGCTTCTTGAATAATAACGGTTGGACTTGGTGTAACCTCTGGTTCTCTTCGTTCCTCAAGTTTCTGCCACTCGCCGTTTGCTACGAGCTCTGTTTTTCTTTCGAAAATATTAGCGGAATAAAAAACACCAATCGCAATGACCGCAGCTCCTAGTAGTCCAATCAAGTATCTGTTGTCACTTTTCTTATTTACTTTATTTCCCTCTTGTTTAGGTTCATTCTCTATACTCAAAAAACCACCTGCACTTTATTCCAAAGCTAGTTCTAAAATTTCGCCTACATTCGACGCGCCATAAACGGTTATTCCGCTTGGTTTTTTTATTCCTTTTAAATTGGCTTGCGGCATAATGCATTGCTTAAATCCTAATTTGCTTGCTTCAAAAAGACGTTTTTCAGACATGGTAACGGCACGTAATTCACCTGTTAAACCGATTTCACCAAATATCATGGTATAGGGGTCAATCACTTTGTTTCGATAACTGGAAGCCACAGCAGAAATAACCGCCGCATCAATGGACGGCTCCATAACCTTCA
>JAVBKL010000020.1:0-32005 GCA_031554055.1 Eubacteriales bacterium
AGCGGTTTTAATTAAACATGAGTTTGATTTGTGGAAATAAACGCGATTGTAAAAACTAAATACATATGATTTTGAAACCGCATTTTTATTGGATGCGGTTTTTTTGTTCAAAAAAACGTTCAGCCGATGAGTCTTGTCACTTCAAAGATTTTTTTGGGGCAAAATAAAAAAACTTTAGTCTTGTAATTTTATTGTCATTGTATTTAAATGTGGTTATGTTTGGATAAAATGTGGAGCAAAGTGGAGAGGCGGTGTAAACAATGTTTTTAGGTGAATATCAGCATACGATTGATACCAAAGGCAGAGTTATTATGCCGGCCAAGTTTCGGGATGGACTGGGACAGCGATTTATTATTACCAAAGGTATTGATAAGTGCCTCTTTGTATACACAGAAGCAGACTGGAATATTTTAAATGACAAGATTAAGCAGTTGCCGATGATGGACGATGGGGTACGACGCTTTGTTAGGTTTTTCTTTGGCGGTGCTTGTGATTGCGAATTTGATGCACAAGGCAGAATTATTATTCCGCAGAACTTACGTGAACACGCAAGTATTCAAAAAGATATTGTTTCAGTCGGTGTTTCAAACCGAATTGAGATTTGGTGCAAAGAAAATTGGGACAAGTATAACGACGATTCCAATTTTATTGATAACGTTCTTGCGGAAAAAATGTCGCAATTGGGAATTTAGAGGTGCGTATGAATTTTGAACATAAATCGGTTTTGCTTCATGAGTGTATAGAAAATTTAAAAATTAACCCATCGGGGACGTATGTTGATTGCACAATGGGCGGTGCGGGTCATTCGCAGCACATTTGCAACCAGCTTTCTGAAAACGGAAGATTTATTGGCATTGACCAAGACCAGAACGCAATTGAAAAGGCATCTGAAGTACTTCGTGAAGTTAAAAATAAAATTTTTGTAAACGATAATTTTTCGAATATAGAAGCAATTTTAAATGAGCTAGAAATAAATGCTGTAGACGGTTTTTTGCTTGACCTTGGTGTGTCGTCACATCAACTGGACGAAGCAAGCAGAGGTTTTTCGTATATGAATGACGCAAAACTTGATATGAGAATGAACCAAAACAGTAGTTTTTCGGCTTATGAAGTTGTAAATGAGTACAGTGCAAAAGATCTCACACGTATTATTACCGAATACGGAGAGGAGCGATGGGCAAAGCGAATTGCAGAGTTTATTGTTGAAGCACGAAAAACAGAACCCATCAACACAACGTTTGAATTGGTTACGGTTATAAAGAAGGCGGTTCCAAAAGCCGCCAGATCGGACGGGCCACACCCAGCAAAAAGAACGTTTCAGGCAATTCGAATTGAAGTAAATAGAGAACTCGAAATTTTAGAAAATGCGATCAAGACGATGGTTGACAGGCTCAACCCAAACGGGAGAATTTGTGTCATTACGTTTCACTCGCTCGAAGATCGAATCATTAAAAATGTTTTTAGAGATTTAGAGCACCCATGCACTTGCCCCATGGATTTTCCTATTTGTGTTTGCAAAAAAGAGCCAAAAGTCAAAGTGATTTCTCGCAAGCCGATTTTACCAAGCGAGGCGGAACTAGAAGAAAATCATCGTGCTAGGAGTGCAAAGCTTAGAGTAGCAATGCGTATCTAGGCATTATAAGTTTTGAAAGGTGGTGTAGGTTTGAAAAACAATTCAAGTTACCAAAGATATTTAAAATACTACACGTCTACATCAGAAGCTAGAGTGATAATCACGAATGACGACAGGCGAAAAAAATCCGAACCCAAGCAACGACCAAGACAGGCTCAACGACCAAGACAGGTTCAACAACCAAAAAGCGTAGTTAGGCCAAGCGTTGCAAAACCTATTTACAAAAAAGAAGCCAAGAAAAATATTGAGCCGAAAAAAGTTCAGAAGAAAACCGTCGCCAAAAAGAAAAATATTAAGGTTGCCAATAAAAATGTAAAAGAAAAGAAGAAAAAGGTATCAAGCGTAATTTTTAAAATAAAAGAAGACAACCATCATTATTTTTTGTCGCCGATGAATATCGTTTCTATTTTTATAATTTTTTTCGGCATCATCGCACTTACGGTAAGCAGTGCCGCTATCAGAAAAAGCCAGCTCGATATTACCAATATGCATTTGGAACTAACTCGGCTTGAAGAAGAAGGTGCGATGACCAAAGCAGAAATCGCAGAAGAGTATGATGTTTCACAGATTGAAAAAATTGCGACTTCAAGACTTGGAATGAACAAACCAAAGCCTTATCAAATTGTTTACATTGATGTGCCAAAGCAGAGTTCGGTTGTTCAATATGAGCAAGAGAAAAACGGCGAAGAAGAGACGGGACTAATAGATAAAATTACAACTTTTATTGTTGGTTTGTATACGATGGTGCAATTGCAGCTTACGAATATTGTGCAGTGAGTTTTTGATAAGAAAAGGTGATTAAGTGGATGTAAATAAAAATGATGAAAGAGAAAAGAGACGGCGGGAACACGAAAGACGCATGGAGAAAAAAAGTCAGACTTCCAAACGACGGAAATTAAACGTCGTTGGAGGTTTTTTCACTATTTTGCTCGTTTTGTTGCTCGGCAGAGTTTGGTATTTTAAAACGGTCAATGGCGAAGAATACGAAAAAAAGGCTCTCGAAAACCAGTATTACCAAAGAAATATTGAGACTTCAATCAATCCAAACAGAGGTAACATTGTTGATAGAAATGACCAAAGCTTGGCAATCAGCCATACCGTTTATAAAATAATTCTCGATGTAAGAAATCTGGTTGAAGAAGACCAAGAGGTGCAAGACAAAACAGTTGAAAACTTAAGCAAACACTTGGAGATGCCAATTGATACAGTTCGTGCTTATTTGGCAAAAGACACGGTGACAGGTTTGCCGGTTTATGATAAAAATTATGTCGTCATAGCAAAAAAAATCCCTCGAAAAGTAAAAAACGAACTGTTGGCCAGTGGAGTGAAATGTGTATACCCAGAACCAGATACAGCCAGAAGCTATATTCATAATACACTTGCAGCTCAAGTCATTGGCTTTATAAGGGGCGATTCTAAATCGGGGCTTGAAAAACAATATAACAGCGAGCTTTCGGGCGAGGAGGGTAGGATGTTTCGGTATTATAATTCTGCAAATAACCCTGTTACAGAAGAAAAAGAACCAAAGGATGGTTACAAGATTGTTACTACACTCGATACAAATATCCAGAGGTTTGCAGAAGAAGCAGCGACAAAAGCGGGTCGCCATTATGAATCCCAAAATGCGGCGGTACTTGTCATGAACCCAACCACTGGGGAAGTTTTAGCAATGGCACAGTATCCGAGCTTTAATTTAAATGATCCTTCTAATACCGAATTTTTCACCAATCAAGGAATGCCAGTTGACCCAGAAGCGATTCCTGTTGAAATTACGCCAGAGGAAGAGCTTAACAATCTATATAGAGTTTGGAACAACTATTCCATTTCAAGTACGTTTGAGCCGGGTTCGATTTACAAACCGATTGTGGTGGCAGCGGCACTTGAAGAAGGGCTAGTATCTCGTGACTCCGAATATTTTTGCGGCGGACACTTACAGGTTTTAGATAGAGAATTGCCTTGTTGGGTTGAAAAATATAACGGATATGGCAGCGGCCACGGTACAGAAAACCTTACGCAAGTGTTGGCAAACTCTTGCAACGTGGGAATGTTTGCGATTGGCGAAAAACTGGGACGAGAATTTTTCTATAAATATCAGCATGACTTTGGGTTTGGCGAACTCACAGGCATCGACTTACCGGGTGAATCTGGTTCTGCCGCTTCTTTGCTCTATACTTTGGCAGGGCTTAATCCTGTTGAAATTGCTACAGGTTCAATGGGACAAGGATTTAACTCCACACCGATTCAAGATATAGCTGCATTTTCCGCAGTCATCAACGGCGGAAATTTAATGAAACCATATATCGTTTCGCAAGTCATGGATAAAAATGGTTCAATCGTAAAAGAAAATCACCCGACAGTTGTCAGAAAAGTAATTTCAAGAGATACGTCAGACCAAATGCGTCGCATGATGCATGAGGTGGTTACGAGACAAGGAACAGGCAAGAATGCCGTCATTGATGGATATGCAATGGGCGGTAAAACGGGAACAGCACAGCAAGGCGAGAAACGCCCAGACAAAAAGGACGAATACGTTCTTACATTCATGGCTTATTTAACGGTCGAAGACCCAAACATTATTGCACTTGCCATCATTGACAGACCAAAAGAATATAATGAGGGTAGTACCTCAACCGCTCCGATGCTTAAAGAAGTTTTGCTCAAAATTATAAACTACAAAGCAATTAAGCCGACAGAACTTACATCATCAGCAGGCGTAAGCACGTATATTGAGAACACAACGCCTATTAAAGATTATGTCAACGAGAACTTTAAAAAAGTTGCCAGTGAGCTTAACACGCTAGGTATGGATTTCGATTGTATTGGCAATGGTGATATTATCGTCAAGCAGTTTCCACTTGCGGGTTCAATGGGCGACAAAGATACGAGAATGTACTTGTATCTCGGGGAGACCGAAGTTGCTCAACCAGCAGAAGAAACAACTGAAACAGGTGGAACAGGTAAAACAGATAAAACAGATAAAACAGCACGGACAGTCGTAGTAGAAGAAGCTCCAGAACTTACTATTGTTCCCGATGTAAAGAATGCAAGCATCGAAACAGCAACAAGTATTCTTGAAAATGCTGGGTTTACTGTGGTTGCACAAATTGTTGAAGATAACGCAACGTTTGCCTCAGAATCTGGGCTTGAAGTTGCAAGTCAGAGTTCGTTTGAGGATTCAGGCGTTAGGATTGTATTTGAACAGATGCCGAGTGGCGGAATAAAAATCGAAGCAGGCACCGAAATTAAACTAAAGGCAAGATAATTCTGTGTTATGAAATTGGTAGAGAATAACATAAGTTTTTGACAAAGCTAATAAACTATTAGGGTAATCCAAAGCATAGTGATTGCGAAAAGGGGACCCCTATGAAAAAACCAAATATTTTAATAAAGAAGAAACTTTTGTTTGTGCTTGCATTTTTTGAAATCGTTTTAATTATTTTAGCAGTCAGAGTTTTTTATATTCAGTTTGTAAACGGAGCAAATTTGCAATCAAAGGCATTTGAACAACAAACAAGAGATAGACTTATAACACCCAACCGTGGCACGATTTACGACAGAAATATGGTTGGTATTGCAAAAACGGAAACAGTTGCTTCTGTTAGTGTAATACACAATCAGGTCAAGAATGTGGAAGAAGTGTCACGGTTGCTTTCTGAAAAACTATTGCTCGACTACGATTTGGTTTTTAAAAAAGTCAGCAAAAAAGTAGCACTCGAACGAATTAAAACAAAAGTTCCAAAAGCAATGGCAGACGAAATCAGGGCGTTAAAACTCACAGGCGTTGTGGTTGACGAAGACGTAAAGAGGGTATATCCATTTTCGAATTTTGCGTCGCAAGTAATCGGGTTTGTCGGCAAGGATAACCAAGGAATCGTTGGGCTTGAAGCCAAGTATGACAAGTACTTAAAAGGCGAAAGCGGAAAAATTTTAACAGAAACAGACGTAAGGGGAAAAGAAATCAAAGGCTCGCATGAAGTAAGAGTCAAACCAATCGAAGGCAATCACTTGATTACAAGTCTCGATACCGTGCTACAGCAGTATGCGGAGCAAACGCTACAGAAAATTGTTGAAGCAAAAGATGCAAAAAGAGGTACAATCATTTTAATGGATCCAAAAAATGGCGAGATTTTTGCAATGGCAAACAAGCCAGATTTTGATTTAAATGAACCCTTTGAGATAAATAGCGAAGAACTTAAAGCGGTTTGGGAACACTTAACAGAGAAAGAAAAAAATGACGCACTGAATCAAATGTGGCGAAATTTTAGCATAAATGATACATACGAGCCGGGTTCGACTTTTAAAGTTGTTACGGCGGCGGCGGGGCTTGAAGAAGGAGTAATCACCAAGGAATCAACTTTTACTTGCAACGGATACTTAACCGTGGGCGGCAGAAATATAAAATGTTGGAGATTCCCAAGAAACCACGCCCACGAAACTTTTGTCGAGGGCGTTTACAACTCATGCAACCCTGTTTTTATGGAAACAGCGGCAAGAGTCGGCCCCGAGAATTTTTACAAATACTTAAAAACTTTTGGACTGATGGGAAAAACAGGGATTGATGTCCCTGGTGAAGCGGCAGGAATCATGCACAAACTTGAAAACGTCGGCAGTGTTGAACTTGCCACCATGAGTTTTGGACAGAGCTTTCAGATTACGCCATTGCAGTTGCTTAGAGCTGGATCCGCTTGCATAAACGGCGGATATTTAGTTACACCGCATTTTGGACTGAAAACAATTGATGAAAACGGCAATGTTACCAATGATTTTTCTTATCCCAAGGGAACACAAGCCATTTCCAAAGAAACTTCGGATGTGTTGCGTGAAATTCTCGAGGGTGTTGTCTATGCTGGAACAGGAAATAAAACATATATCCCCGGATACAAAGTGGGTGGAAAAACGGCGACAAGCGAAAAACTTCCAAGACGAAGCGGAAAATATATTGCATCATTTATGGCTTTTGCACCAGCAGACGATCCCAAAGTGATTGCACTTGTTCTCATTGATGAGCCAAAAGGTGCTTACTATGGCGGTCAAGTGGCTGGGCCTGTTATGAAGGAACTATTTGAGAACACCTTGCCATATTTGCACATCGAGCCAGTGTTTACGGAAGAAGAAGCAAAGCTTCCAAATGTCTCTCGTGTAAAAGTTCCTGATGTACGTGGGCTTGCACTCAAAGAAGCAAAAAAGATTTTGGACTCAGAAAGTGTTAAATATGAGTTGAGCGGTGAAGGGGATTTGGTTGACTCCCAGTTTCCATTACCGAGCGAAGAAATAAACAAGGATACAAAAATAATTATTTATTTGAAATAGCAGATGGAAAGGGTGCAATGTATGAAATTATTCGATATTCTTAACAATACAGAGTACAAACTGGTTCAAGGTGAAGATGTAGAAGTAAAAAATATAACCCTAGATTCGAGAAGAGTCTCACGTGGAAGTCTGTTCTTCTGCATAAAAGGGCTTAAGAGCAATGGGCATAAATTTATAGGCGATGCGACAACGCAACAAGCGGCAGCCATTGTAATTGAAGAGGATGTTGAGGATTTACCAAGCGGCATTACCATTATCAGGGTAAATAGCTCAAGAAATTTATTGTCTTATGCGGCAGCAAATTTCTATGGCAACCCAGCCAAAAAGTTTGAGCTTGTCGGCGTGACAGGAACTAACGGAAAAACCAGTTCGACTTACTTTATGGAATCCATCTTAAAAGTTTGGGGCAAAAAAACAGGCGTCATCGGAACCATTGAGTTTCGGGTGGGCAGCGAGAAAATAAATATTCGTTCCGCAACAAGTACAACGCCTGACACAATTGAACTGCAACAAATTTTCAAAAGAATGAGCGAAGAAGACGTTGATTTTGTTTCAATGGAAGTAACATCCCACGCACTTTCACTTGAAAAAGTTACAGGCGTAAATTTTAAAGTCGGAATTTTTACAAACCTGACCCAAGACCATTTGGATTATCACGGTACAATGGAAAACTACCGTGATACGAAAGCCGAGTTTTTTACCATGTGTGAAAACAGCGTAATCAACGCAGATGACGAGTACGCAGATTTTATGATAAAAAAAGCAAGAGGGAAAGTAATCACTTACTCGATTGACAAGCCAAGTGATTTGAGAGCGATGAACTTGACGCAAGTGGATAACGGCTCAAATTTTGACTTGGAAATTAACGCCAAAGTGGAAAGCTTTTTCTTGCCAGTGAGAGGCAGATTTTCGGTTTACAATGCACTTGGAGTAGTGGGTGCGGCACTTGCACTGAATATTCCGATTGAAGTGATAAAGGAAGGGCTTAGGGAATTGCAACCAGCACCAGGCAGAATGCATTCCGTTAAAAATAACAGGGGCTTTGACGTCATCGTAGATTATTCACACACGCCAGACAGCCTCAAAAATATTATTCTAGCTGTTCGTGAATTTACAAAGAATCGTGTGATTACCGTTTTTGGTTGCGGCGGTGACAGAGATAAAACGAAACGTCCGATCATGGGGCAAATCGCTTCTGAACTTTCAGATTTTTGTATTTTAACTTCGGATAACCCTCGAACAGAGAACCCAGAAAGTATTCTTGACGAGATTGAAGTGGGAACAAAAAGAGCAGCTTGCGAGTATGTAAAAATTATTGACAGGCAACAGGCGATTGAAGAAGCAATTTCTATGGCAAGAAGCGGGGACACAATTATTATTGCTGGCAAAGGTCATGAGAATTACCAGATTTTTGCGGATAGAACAGTCCATTTTGATGATAGGGAAGTAGCAGAGACGCTGTTAAGTTAAAGAGGTGAGAGTATGACGATTGGGGAAATTGCTCGAGCAGTTGGTGGAAAGTTCAACCGAGAAAATTTAAATGCAGAGACACTGGAAATAGAAATTTCTGAAATTTCGACAGACAGCCGAAATGTAAAAGATGGCGAGCTTTTTGTTGCACTAAAGGGTGAAAACTTTGACGGGCATAAATTTGTTTTGCAGTCTTTGGATAAAGGTGCGGCGGCTTGCATTTCTGAAATTGATATTAAAAGTGACAAACCGATAATAGTTGTAAAAAATACAAGCGAGGCTTTAAAAGACCTAGCGGAATACTACATGCAAAAATTTAATATTCCGGTTGTGGCTGTTACAGGAAGCGTCGGCAAAACCACCACCAAAGAAATGATCAGCTCGGTGCTTAGTCAAAAATATAATGTGCTTAAAACAGAAGGAAACTTGAACAACGAAATTGGATTGCCAAAAATGGTGTTTAAGCTTACGCCAGAACATGAATGTGCCGTTTTAGAAATGGGCATGAATCATTTTGGCGAAATACGAGCGTTGAGCAAGGTGGCAAGACCAAGCATCTGCGTCATCACAAATATTGGCGTGGCACATATAGAAAATCTTGGCAGCCGCGCAGGCATACTCAAAGCAAAAACAGAAATATTTGAGTTTATGGCAGAGGGTGGCACGGCGATTTTAAATGGCGAAGATGATATTTTGAAAAATTTTGACAGGCGTCCAAAGAATTCCATTTATTTTGGGTTTGATGATGCATGCGAACTTTATGTGGAGGGCATTCGCCAACACGAAGACGGTGTTGATGCGATGGTGCATTGCGGAGACAATTGCTTTGAAATAGAAATTCCTTCTCCGGGAAACCATATGGTTTTAAATTCGCTTGCGGCAATCGCCGTTGGGTTTAAGCTTGGGTTAAATGTTACACAGATTCAAGAGGGAATCAAGGCTTTTGTGCCGACTAAAAATCGAATGAATATTTTTACCACAGCAAACGGCATCAAAGTTATTGATGATTGTTATAATGCAAACCCAGATTCCATGATGGCGGCAATCAATGTTTTAAAACAACAATCAGGGCTTAAGGCTTGCATTTTAGGTGATATGCTCGAGCTTGGACAATTTTCGAAAGAAATGCACACGAAGATTGGTCGCTATGCCGCAGAAAGTGGTATCCCAATTATCATTGGCTATGGAGAAAAAAGCAAAAGCTATATCCAAGCGGCAAAAGAACTTGGGGTTCAAGAAGTCTATCATTTTATTGACAAAGAAAAAATGCACCGTGAACTACCGACTATACTAAAGAAGAAACCGACTGTTTTAGTTAAAGGATCCAGAAGTATGCGACTGGAAGAAACAGTCGAGGTATTAAAGGAGGCACAATAATGGATTCACTGAAAGAAATAAACCCGATTAATCCAGCGATTTATGCCGTGTTGATTGCGTTTGTAATCAATATTATACTTTGTCCAATTGTGATTCCGTATTTGAGGCGGCTCAAGTTTGGCCAGAATGTTAGGTCCGATGGCCCGCAGTCGCATCTTAAAAAATCGGGAACGCCAACTATGGGTGGCGTAATGATTATTTTCAGTTTTTTAATTACTTCGCTGTTTTTTTTAAGAGATAACCCTGACGGCTTGGTCTTGGTTTTTGTGACGATTGCTTTTGGTGTAATTGGATTCTTTGACGACTATATTAAAATTGTAAAGAAGCGTTCGCTTGGTTTAAGAGCGGGGCAAAAATTATTGGCACAATTTATTGTTGCGACCATTTTCATCGTTTATATTATGACAAGTGGTTCAGATTTGTTTGGGCTAACCGAAACAGAAATTTTTATTCCGTTTACGACAGAAACACTCGATTTAAAATGGCTGTACATTCCTTTTGTGTATATAGTAATTGGTGGAACCGTGAATGGCGTGAATTTAACCGATGGGCTTGATGGATTGGCTGCTGGTGTGACTGCACTTGTCTCTGTATTTTTTGTGATTGCAGTTTGGGTTTCTGGCAGTGGAATGCTCGGAATTTCTGGTGCAGCTGTCGGTAGCTTGCTTGGATTTCTGCTTTACAACGCCCATCCAGCAAAAGTTTTTATGGGTGACACAGGTTCGCTCGCTCTTGGCGGATTTATTGCGGCAATCGCAATTTTGTTAAAACTTCCACTTTTAATCGTAATCGTCGGCGTCATTTATGTGATTGAAACGTTATCGGTAATGATTCAAGTGGTGTACTTTAAATTAACAGGCGAAAGATTTTTTAAGATGGCACCGATTCACCACAGCTTCGAGTTGTCGGGTTGGTCCGAGACGAAAATTGTGACTTTGTTTTATATTATAACTTCTATTGCCTGCCTTATCGGATTTTTAGCAGTGCAAAGCAGTATTTTTTAGGTAGGTGGAATAGATGGACTTTTTGGATAAAAAAGTTTTGGTGTGCGGGCTTGGGCTTAGCGGAATCGCTTCGGCAAAGCTCTTGAAAGAAAAAGGTGCAAAAGTTACGGCACAAGATATTAAGACAGAAGATAAAATTTTAGGCATTGAGGAATTAACAGAACTTGGCATTGATTTATATTTGGGCAAAAATCCAGATGAAATCGTGGCCCAACAAGATTTAATCGTTGTAAGCCCTGGTATTCCGATGGATTTGCCTTTTATTTTAAGCTCGATTGAACGGGGCATTCCTGTTTGGGGAGAGATTGAGCTTGCCTATCATTTTTGCCCATGCCCTGTCATTGCTATAACAGGTACAAACGGCAAAACCACAACCACTTCACTTTGTGGTGAAATTATAAAAGGCTTTATTTCTGGCACTAGGGTTGTGGGAAACATCGGTATATCGTTTGCAGAAACTGTATCGGAATTTAGAAAAGCTGATATGGCAGTTGCAGAAATTTCTAGCTTTCAGCTGGAGACGATACATAATTTTCGTGCAAGGGTTGCGGCGATATTAAATATCACGCCCGACCATTTAAACAGGCATAAGACTGTTGAGAACTATGCGGCGATTAAAAAACGTATTTTCGAAAATCAGCAACCAACTGATTTTGCTATATTAAACTATGACGACAAAATGCTTCGGGCAATGGCTGCAGAGATTAAAAGCAATGTGATATTTTTTAGCCGTTTGGAGAATCTCGAACAAGGCGTTTTTGTGCGTGATGGATACATTGTATGTAAGCTGTTCGGAATGGACGAAAAGCTAATTAAAATTGCCGAACTGAAAATTCCTGGTAGTCACAATGTGGAGAATGCTCTTGCGGCGGTTGCTATTTCGATTTGTTCGGGTGTTCCCACAGGAATCATCATACAAGGTTTGCTTTCATTTGAAGGTGTTGAGCACCGCACAGAATTTGTTCGTGAGGTAAACCGTGTTCAATTTTTCAATGATTCCAAAGCGACAAACCCAGATGCGGCAATGAAAGGCGTTGAAGCCATGAGTCGGCCCATCATTTTAATTGGCGGCGGCTCTGATAAAAATTCGGATTTTTCCGATTGGGTAAAATTGTTTGAAAACAAAGTTCGTGATTTGGTGGTAATTGGCGAAGTTACGGACAAAATAATAGAGACTTGTAATGCTTATAACTTTTCGAGTTATCATAAGGCAAACTCCATGCGAGAAGCCGTGGAACTTGCGTTCGCAAAGGCAGAAAAAGGCGATTGCGTTTTGCTTTCGCCTGCTTGTGCAAGTTATGATATGTTTGACAATTATGAACAGCGAGGAAGAATTTTTAAAGAAATCGTAAGCGGATTGTAGGGGTGAGAACGTGGCAGGCACATATCAAGAAGGTGCAAGGCAAAGACCAAAAAGAGAACAGAAGGTAATTCATGTCGGCAAAGTTGATTTTGTGACAGCGATTGTTGTTGCTTTATTGGTTATGGTGGGCGTTGTAATGGTTTTTAGTGCCGGCTATTATAAAACGGCAACCAGTGCCGACCTCAATTACGATGAGTTTTATTTTTTAAAGCGACAGCTTATGCTGGCGGCGGCTGGATTTAGTATCATGGTTTTGGTAAGCGGCATAAACTATCGGTTCTTTATGAAATTTAGTATTCCGCTCTATGTAGTTTCGAATTTTTTGGTGGCACTTGTTCCAATTATCGGCGAGGAAGTTAACGGTGCAAAGCGTTGGATTAAAGTGCCGATTATCAATCAGTTTCAGCCATCGGAAGTTGCCAAAGTTGCCATCATTTTTGTTCTGTCTTACATAATTTATCGAAACAAGGACTTGGCGAGGACTTTTAAAGGGCAATTGATTTGCATGGCTTTCGTTTTGGTCTCGGCGGTTTTGGTTGTACTTGGAAACTTGAGTACAGCGATTATCATCGGCGTTTTGGGAGCCGGAATCATTTTTATTGCAAGCCCTCACGTATGGAGGTTTATTGGAATCGCAATGGCTGGTGTCGGAGCGATTGCAGGTGTCATTTTGTTTTCGCCCGAAGCATTTAGGCAAGAACGTTTCATGGCGTGGCTTGACCCATTTGCCTACCCAAGAGGCGTTGGTTATCAAATTATTCAGTCGTTGTTTGCGATTGCATCAGGAGGTCCGTTTGGACTTGGCATTGGACAGAGCCGACAAAAAAGCTTTTTGCCCGAGCCGCATAACGATTTTATTTTTTCAATCATCTGCGAAGAACTTGGTTTGTTTGGTGCGGCACTCGTGATTCTTTTGTTCTTAATTTTAATTTGGCGTGGCATCAGTATTGCAATAAAAGCGCCAGACTTGTTTGGTTCGCTCGTTGCATCGGGTATTGTTTTAATGCTTGGCTCGCAAGCCATCATCAATATTGCGGTTGTAACAAACAGTATGCCAAACACAGGCATTCCATTGCCGTTTATAAGCTATGGCGGAACATCACTTCTCATCAATATGTTTTTAATGGGAGTGCTGCTTAGTATTTCAAGGTATAGCAAAGACTAAATGTAGGAATAATACTTCCAAATTAATTTTTTGGAGGTATTTTTTTTATGAGCTATATCAATGCATTTATTGTTGGCGGAATCATTTGTGTGATTGGACAAATTTTAATGGATAAAACAAAACTTACACCCGCAAGGATTTTGGTTCTATTTGTGGTTTCTGGTTGTATATTGGGCGGGCTCGGCATCTATGAAAAAATTGTTGAGTTCGGCGGTGCTGGGGCAACGGTTCCGCTTCCCGGGTTTGGTTACTTGCTAGCCAAAGGTGTTATGAAAGAAATTGATTCTGCAGGTATGGTTGGGATTCTTACAGGCGGAATAAAAGCGGCTGCCGCTGGTATTTCAGCCGCCGTTTTCTTTAGTGCTCTTGCTTCGTTTGCTTTTAGCCCGAAAGAAAAATAAATTTTGATTTTCAAAATCAGAGCTCGAAAAATTGGATTTTGTAAACTAATTTGCTTTCGGTTTCGCTTGTCCTTACAGGAACTTCCGCATAAAATATAGTTACAGTATTTTTTTGGATTACACAAAAAGCATATTGATAACTTGGGGATATTTATGTGGGGTGACTTGAATGAGCGGCAGATTAAAACTGGCAGTTGTTGTAATTATTCTAATTTTTATTTTTCCGCAAAAAGTGAAAGCCGCGGAAGCAGGGCTTGTGATTAAGTTTAAAACTGAAAACGGAATAATAAAAACCGAATACGAAGAAATAAAAATCTTGGGCAACTTCACGCCAAACGAACGAGCGTATTTAATTTTTTGCAATTTGTTTTTGCCAGAGAACGAGTTTGTTCCAGAAGGGACAAGGCTGCTTAGCACGATGATAATTTGTGATACGCTGTATGTCAATGTTTCGTCAGAAATTAAAAACTACGGCGGGATTTATTATGAAAAACATTTGATGGCTCAAATTGTGCGGACAGGGCTTGAAATAAATGGCGTTGATAAAGTTACACTGCTTATTGACGGGGAAATAAGTTTGCTCAATGAAGGAAGTTTATTATATAAAGCGACAAAATATGAAGAGTTAATGGATTAATCGTTTCTAAATTCAATTCTAAATATTGATAAAATTTAGTTTTTATGGTATACTCCACAGGAAATAATTTTTTGGAGGGAAAAAATATGGCAAAGAAAAAAGTTGCGATTTTGACTGGCGGAGGCGACGCACCTGGTCTTAACGCAGTTATTCATGCGCTCACTAGGACTTGTATCTCGAAATATGACTGCGAGTTAATAGGATATAAATTTGGCTACAGAGGACTTTATAACAATGACTATATTCCGCTTACTTACGAAAGTGTATCGGGTATTTTGCATAAAGGCGGCACAATTTTATATAGCTCGAACAAAGACAATTTATTTGACTATTCCATTGAAATTGACGGACATAAAGTTCATGCAGATGTTTCTGATGTAGCGATTCAAAACTTGAAAAAAGAAGGCGTTGACGTTTTGGTTGTTCTAGGCGGCGACGGAACTTTAACAAGTGCGAGAGATTTTGCAAGAAAAGGCATCAATGTTGTAGGCGTGCCAAAGACAATTGACAACGATTTAATGGCAACCGAGCAAACTTTCGGATTTGACACAGCGGTAAACATTGTTACAGAAAACTTGGGACGCTTGCACACAACAGCAGAGTCACACCACAGAGTTATGGTTGTTGAAGTTATGGGTAGAAACGCTGGTTGGATTGCACTGCATTCAGGCCTTGCTGGTTCTGCCGATGTAATTTTGATTCCAGAAATTCCTTACAGCCTTGAAAAAATCGTTGAGAAAATTAACGAGCGTGACAAACAAGGAAAAGTATTTACTATCATCATTGTAACCGAAGGTGCAAAACCTACAGACGGCGATGCGGTAGTTGGCAAAGTTGTTGATGATAGCCCAGACCCAATTCGTTACGGCGGTATTGCGGCTAAGATTGCACACGACCTTGAGCCACTTGTGAATCACGAGACAAGATATGTAGCACTTGGTCATATTCAACGTGGTGGAGAAACTTCTGCGGCTGACCGTGTTCTTTCTATTAGATATGGTGTTGCAGCGGCAGACCTGATCGGTCAAGAAATTTATGGACAAATGGTTTGTTTAAGGAATGCGAAAATGGAACATGTAAGTCTTGAAGATGTTATTGGCGAAAACAAATTGGTTAGCCCTAAAGGTGAAATGGTTCGTATTGCAAGAAGCCTTGGAATCTCTTTTGGCGATTAATACTTTTTGAAATATGCGAGTGTAAACAGCTTGTTCTTCCATGAAATGTTTGGGAGAGCGAGCTGTTTTTGAATCGCTAGCTTTTTTTTGCAATAATACTTGCATATTACTGCCATAATCTGCTAAACTATAAAGAATGTCTATGGCATAAAATTAAAATATCTTTTAAATAAATAGAGGTGCTAGCTTGGGACTTTTAGAAAAAATATTTGGAAACTATAGTGACAAAGAAATAAAGCGTATCATTCCGATTGTAGACCAAATCGAAAGCCTTGAACCAAAAATTCAAACGCTTACCGATGAACAGCTACGAGCTAAAACAGACGAATTTAAAGCACGTATCGCAAACGGTGCTACACTTGATGATATTTTACCAGAGGCTTTTGCAGTTGTACGTGAAGCGGGCAAGAGAGTTTTGGATATGCGTCACTTCCGAGTGCAATTAATCGGTGGTGTGGTTTTACACCAAGGGCGAATTGCGGAGATGAGAACAGGTGAAGGTAAAACTTTGGTTTCCACTTTGCCAGCGTACTTAAATGCACTGCTCGGTAACGGCGTACACATCGTAACGGTAAATGATTACCTCGCAAAACGTGACTCCGAATGGATGGGACGTATTCACGAGTTTTTAGGCTTAACCGTTGGCGTTGTTTTGCATAACATGAACAATGACGAACGTCGCATTGCCTATGGTGCAGACATCACCTATGCTACAAACAACGAACTTGGCTTTGACTACTTGCGTGACAACATGGTTGTTTATCAACAAGAAATGGTTTTGCGTGGATTAAACTATGCCGTCATCGACGAGGTTGACTCGGTTCTGATTGACGAAGCAAGAACACCGCTTATTATTTCTGGTGCTGGTGCAAAGTCCACACAGCTTTACAAGGTGGCGGATTCTTTTGCAAAAAGCCTTAGAAAAGGCAAAATCTTAAACGAGAAAGAAGCTTTAAACCCGATTACAAGACAAGACATCGAAGAAGAGGGCGACTTTGTTGTTGATGAAAAAGCAAAAACAGTTACGTTAACAGCGGATGGCTCGAAAAAAGCCGAGCGTTTCTTTGGTGTAGAAAACTTGTCAGACCCTGATAACATGGAAGTTTTACATCATATCAATAATGCGTTAAAAGCAAATTATCATATGTTCCGTGACAAAGACTATGTTGTGCAAGAAGATGAAATCGTTATTGTTGACGAGTTTACTGGACGTTTGATGCAAGGTCGTAGATATTCAGACGGACTTCACCAAGCGATTGAAGCAAAAGAAGATGTGAAAGTCAACAAAGAAAGCAGAACGCTTGCGACAATCACATTCCAGAACTTCTTCAACAAGTATGGTAAAAAATCTGGTATGACAGGTACAGCGTTAACAGAAGAGGGCGAGTTTAGACAAATTTATGGAATGGACGTTGTATGCATTCCTACGAACATGCCTGTTTTAAGAACAGACCATGCTGACCAAGTGTATAGAACAGAAGCAGCAAAATATAGAGCCGTTGTAAAAGATATTGTGGCTTGTTCAGAAAAAGGACAACCAGCCCTTGTGGGTACTGTTTCGATTGAGAAATCGGAGCACTTGAGCTCTTTGCTCAAACGTGAGGGTGTTAAGCATCAAGTTTTGAATGCGAAGTTCCACGAGAGAGAAGCAGAAATCGTTGCGATGGCTGGACAAAAAGGTGCCATCACAATTGCAACCAACATGGCTGGCCGTGGTACGGACATCAAGCTTGGTGAGGGCGTCAAAGAACTTGGCGGACTCGCAATTCTTGGAACAGAACGCCATGAGTCAAGGCGTATTGACAACCAGCTTCGTGGACGTGCGGGACGTCAAGGTGACCCTGGACTGTCACGTTTTTATATTTCCCTTGAAGACGAGCTCATGAGATTGTTCGGTTCTGAAAAGGTTATGAAAGTTGTTGACGCAATGGGTATGGAAGAAGACGACCCAATTGAGCACAGCATGCTTTCGAAAGCGATTGAAAACGCACAGAAAAAAGTGGAAGGCAACAACTTTGGTATTCGTAAGCATTTGCTTGACTATGACCGTGTTATGAACGAACAGCGTGAGATTATTTATGGCGAGCGTATGAAAGTTTTAACAGGGCAAAACATGAACGAAAGCATTATGAATATGCTAAAAACTGTTATTACCAACGCAGTTGAAGTTGCCGCTGGGCAAAGTGAATTTGCCGAGGACTGGAATGTTAAAGGCTTAAACGAATTTTTGTTCCCGATTTTCCATAAGTTCCCTGTAGAAATTACGGAAGAGGACAAGAAACGTTTAACCAAAGAAGAGCTTAACGAAAAATTATACAATGAAGCAGTTGCCATCTATCAGGCGAAGGAACAAGAAATTGACTCCGAGCGTATGCGTGAAGTTGAGCGTGTTATCTTACTGAAAGTAATTGACACGAAGTGGCCAGAACATATTGATGATATGGAGCAAATGCGTCAAGGTATTTCACTTCGTTCGTTTGCACAGCGTGACCCACTTGTTGAATATAAATTTGCAAGTTACGATATGTTTGACGCTTTGAGCGCAGACATTCAACTTGATACGGTTCGTCATTTATATAATGTGCGGATTCAAGTTCACGAGCCAGAACCAGAACGTGAACATGTAATCAAAGAAACATTTACAAACATGGACGAAAGTTTAAAGAAAGAGCCGACAAAACGCAAAGATGCTAAAGTGGGACGTAACGACCCTTGTACTTGCGGCAGCGGCAAAAAATATAAAATGTGTTGCGGAAGAAATGAGTGATAAGATTGGATTTTATAGAAATTAAGCAGCAGCTTCTGCCATATAAAGCTAAACTAGACGAGATGGGGAACTCACTTTGACATCGCTGGTGCGATTGAAAAGATTGGAGAGCTAGAAGAATTATCTGGAAACCCCGATTTTTGGAGTGAGTCAAGCGGACTTGGCGAGAGCCAAAAGGTTTTGCAAAAACTCAAAACGCTCAAGAAAAAAGTTGCGGACTTTGAATCTTTAAAAGGCGAGTTTGAAGATGCCATGACAATGATTGAACTTGGTGTGGAAGAAAACGACAAATCGATTGAAGATGAAGCGTTGGAACTTACCCAAGCATTTATTAAGAGGCACGAGGATTTAAGAATTGCTACGTTACTTAGTGGCGAGTACGATAGAAATAACGCAATCATTACACTACATTCAGGAGCCGGCGGAACAGAGTCTTGCGACTGGGTGAGTATGCTCTTGCGTATGTATACGAGATTTGCTGAAAAACGTGGATACACCGTTGAGGTTTTGGATTATTTGCCTGGTGACGAAGCCGGCGTTAAGTCTGTCACCATTCAAGTCAACGGCGAAAACGCTTTTGGGTATTTGAAATGTGAAAAAGGCGTTCACCGTCTCGTTCGTATATCACCATTTGATTCAACGGGAAGACGACATACTTCCTTTGCTTCTTGCGACGTCATGCCAGAACTTGACGACGATGCCGGCATTGACATTAACCCAGAAGAACTTCGGGTTGACACATACCGTTCGAGCGGTGCTGGAGGACAGCACGTTAATAAAACGGAATCTGCCATCAGAATTACTCATATTCCGACCAACACGGTTGTTCAGTGTCAAAACGAGCGTTCACAACATAAAAACCGGGACCGTGCCATGAAGATGTTAAAAGCCAAGTTGTCAGAGCTTGATCGTGAAGCAAAAATAGAGAAGATGCAGGATATTCGTGGTGAAATTAAAGAAATTGCGTGGGGCAGCCAAATTCGCTCTTATGTGTTCCACCCATATAATCTTGTAAAAGACCACCGCACCAACGAAGAAATGGGTAACACGCAAGCCGTTATGGACGGAAACATCGACAGCTTTATCAATATTTATTTAAGTAAAATGTCGCACCGCAGACAGTCAGAGTAAGGTGAGCCATGAACGTGAGACAAATCACAGAACTTGAAGCCAATCAACGGTTGGATAAATACTTGTTAAAACTATTTAATAAAGCTCCGAAGAGTTTTATTTATAAGATGCTCCGCAAAAAAAGAATTAAACTAAACGGCGGACGAGCCGAAGGGCATGAACTGCTTGCCGTTGGTGATGAAATAAAGTTCTACTTAGCAGAAGAAACCATGTTAGATTTTATGGAGGAGCGTAGACTAAATCCATCTACGCTTCCCATTGAAGTGGTTTATGAGGACGAAAATATTTTAGCCGCATATAAACCTTGCGGCGTTTTGTCGCACTCCGAAAGTGCAGACGATTCGGATACAATGATTGACCGAATTTTAAATTATTTGCATGATAAAAATGAGTTCTCGATTGAAAAAGATTCAACCTTTGTACCCGCACTTTCAAACCGCTTAGATAGAAATACGAGCGGGATTGTTTTATGCGGAAAAAACCTTCCGTCCGTGCAAGAGCTCAATCGGGCAATCGCCGAAAATAAAATTCAAAAGTTTTATTATGCTTTGGTGAGTGGTGAACTTTCAAGCGGTGAGCTTTCTGGATTTATTGCAAAGGACGAGAAAACTAACAAGGCGAGTATTCTTTCGCAGGAAAGTGAAAACACGAAACCAGTCATTACAAAGTACAAACAGATTGCGACAAATAAAAGTTACTCGCTCATGGAAGTACAGCTGATCACAGGGCGGACGCATCAAATTCGTGTGCATCTGGCGAGTATTTTGCACCCGATTGTCGGTGATGTGAAGTACGGCGGAAAAATGGGATTATCAAAGTTTCAACTCTTACACGCAAAGAGAATTGTGTTCGGTGAACTTTCTGGTCACTTGCGATATTTAAGTGGAAAAAAAATAGAATCGAGTTTGCCACAAGAATTTAGCATGGTCTGCAAAAATCTTGGGCTTAAAAATTTGGAGGAATGACATGAAAGCGATTATTTTGGCTGCTGGTTATGCAACAAGGCTTTATCCGCTCACAAAAGATATGCCTAAAGCACTTTTGCCTATTGGAGATAAGCCTATTATTCAATATATTCTTGATCAAATTAATACAATTGATCAGATTGATGAAGTCATTGTTGTTTCAAACAGCAAGTTTTATAATCACTTCTTGGAGTTTGCTAAGGTTGCAGTGACAAGTAAAGTTTTAAAAGTCTTGGACGACGGCACAGACACAGAAGAATCAAGGCTTGGTGCCATCGGCGATATTCAATTTGCAATTGAACGAGAAAAAATTGATGACGATGTAATCATAATTGCTGGAGATAATTTATTTACTTACAAGCTTCGTGAGTATTACGATTACTACATGAAAAAAGGCTCGGACTGTGTTGTTGTGAAACAAATTTCTGATAAAAATATTTTACGGCAGTTTGCTGTAGCAAAGCTCGATGAATGGGATCAAATCATTGAACTTGTGGAAAAGCCAGAAGAGCCGAATTCGGATATTGGTGTTTTTGCCACCTATATTTATAGTCGTGATACGATTGGTCTGTTTGCAAAATATTTGGCAGAGGGCAACAAAAAAGATGCGCCGGGGTATTTTGTCCAGTGGCTATACAAAGAGAAACCTGTTTATGCTTATCGCATGAACGGCGTCTGCTATGATATTGGCACACATGAGTCTTATAACGAAGTTAAAAACGGACTGTAAATAAATGATCCCATTATATAAGGTGGGTTTAAAATGAATAGCAACTTAAAAGAGCAGTTGAAAAAATTTGCGGATGAAAATAACTTTTCATTGGGAGTTTGTGACGCTTCGAGAATGGATTACTTGGCTAAAACTCTCGAAGCAACACAAACTCCTTTTGTTAATAGTAATTTAGAACTACGAATCAATCCCCAAGCGGTGATGAGTAGTGCAAAGAGCATCATCGCTATTTGTGTACCGAACAATAAAGTTTGTGAAGTGCCATCAGAACCTCTTCATGGAAGAATTGCGTCCATCGGCATCGGATGCGATTATCACGTGAAGCTTAAAAATATTTTGAACGAAGTTGTGTCGCTCATTCATCTAGAGCATGAATTTAAAATTTTTGTTGATTCGGGTTTTCTAGTCGAGCGAGCAGTTGCAGTTCGGGCTGGGCTTGGTTTCATTGGGAAAAACGGTTTTTTGATTTCCAAAAATTTTGGCTCGTTTGTAAATATAGGCTACATAATAACTGATTTGGAAATTGAACCAGACACAGTGTTCATGGTGAGCTGTGGCAATTGCAGAAAATGTATCGAGGCTTGTCCGTCGAATGCTTTAACAGAAGATGGGGAAGTTATTTGTGATGTAAAAAAATGCGTGTCATACTTGACACAAGTGAAAACAGAGCCAACAGACGATGAAAAACGAACGATGGGGACTTGGATTTATGGTTGTGACGCTTGCCAAGAGGTTTGCCCAAGAAACCATTTTGAATATGAAAAATGCGAACCGCATGAGAAGTATCCGATACTTTCAGAGCTTTTGCATTTGACAAAAGAAGAGTTTGAAGTGCGGTACAAAGACAATGCATTATACTGGCGAGGGTTTGAAACTTTTAGACGAAACGTAGAAATTGCCCAAGCAAATATGCGAAAAGGTATATAGCGTGTCAAAATTGGAAAAAATAGGTGATAGAGGTTGGGTTATTGGAGCACAAGGGGACTTAGGGGAAGCACATTCGAAGAAATGATCAACATGACCAACGAGCAATATCGGTCAAAGGGGCTTGCGATTATTCAAAAAATTCCAACGCCGATCACGCCGATTGCTGTGGACAACAAAGCACACACCATCAGTAAAGCGTATTTTGAGCAAAAAAGTACAGTCGATTTTATCGGAGCTGTTCAGGGAATCCCGATTTGTTTTGATGCAAAGGAAACGACACGGAAAAGCTTGCCGATACAAAATATTCACTTGCACCAGATTGAGTTCATGCAAGCTTTCGAAAAACAAAGCGGAATCGCCTTTTTACTTGTGCATTTTCGTTTTGCAGACGAGATTTATTTTTTGCCGTTTAAATCCCTGAAAGAATATTATGACGAGGCATCAAATGGTGGGCGAAAGTCGATTCCTTATGACGCCTTTTTAGAAAAATATAAAGTACGGAATGCACATGGCTTTACAGTGCACTATTTGGAACAAATAAATATTGTGTTAAGTGGGGAGGGGGAATAAAGGAGGATTCTCTAAAATGAATACACGAATCATTTGTGTTGCTTTATCTTTTGTTTTTTTAACCGGTTGTGGAACAAAAAGCGAAATCAAAAACCATGAACCAGAGCAAGCAACGAGTTCCGCCGCAGTGATGGCAATTACTACGCCGGCTCCTGTGACAGAGCAGTTTGCTGTGTTTATCGAAAAACCAGACTACAAGTTAAGCGTATATGAGCCGACAAGCGGCTGTTATTTGGGTGCGTACATTTTAGCCAACAGCGGCATCAATTTTGAGATCAGCGAGTTTGAAGCGTTGACCGCAAAACAACACGCCATGTATTCGTATTATTCAAGTGTGTCAAGTAATTTTCCGATTACTTGGCTTCTTAGTTGCATTTCTCTTTCGAAAACCCCAAACATTGTCCTTAAACCAAAATCAGAAAATTTGTCAGACACCGATGCCGAACTCATCAAGACAGCAAAAGAACTTGGCGAGTTCTATGTTCCCATGTTTGTCCAGTTTGCACCTATTGATAAAAAATACGATGCAGAAAAATATATCGAATACTATAGACGTGCAAGAGATATTTTTAGAGAATATGCGTCTAACACAGCGTTTGTGTTTACAGTCGATGCCGAGGATGTGAACGATTGCAGAAAATTTTATCCAGGGGACGAATATGTTGACTGGGTTGGTATAAATATGTATGACAGACTCGAGAATGGCGAATACTCCAAAAACTTTTTCTCTGCACTGGATTATTTTTATTTTAGTTTTCAAAGAAGCAAGCCTATCATGCTTACAGAAGTTGCTGTGAGTCATTTAAGCAACGCCGATTATGTTTATAAAAATTCGGAAGCGTCAAAAGAACTTGAACGAGTGTTTAAAAAACTTGAGAACTACCCAAGGGTGAAAGCTCTCACGTATATGGATGTGAACGCAATCAATATGCAAAGCACAAAGGCGGTTCGGGATAATTTTATGGTTACGGAAGAAGTAGAAACGCTTGCCGCTTACCAAAAAGCAACGAAGCCTAGCCGATTTTTAAGCCAAGTTGAAATTTCGCAAACTGGGGATTTAAGTCCAGAGCTTTTCAAATCTCCGTTTGCGGCGTTAAAAATTGGTGATGAGTTTTTTATTTCAAGAAAAACTGTCGAATTTGATATGAACATTCAAGGTGCAGTCTCGTATCTCGAGCTTCGCACGATTGCGGGGCAAGATTTTTTTGGCACCGACAAGATGGAAGAATTGGGACTTGGACAGTTGACAATTGATGAAACAAATAAAATAATTACATTGCGTGATATAAATAATAGTAGATAGTTTAAAAACATTGTATTATAATGGAAAACAACGTTTGATACAATGGAGGAATGTTATGCCAAGTTTTATTGCTTTTATTTCGTTTGCAATCTTAACTTCAATTACACCAGGGCCCAATAATCTTATGATTATGACAAACGCTACAAAGCTAGGATTTATGAGGGGAATGCCGCTGATACTCGGCGTGTTTGCCGGATTTACCACAGTCATCGCACTGGGCGTTGTTTTTAGTGCAAACCTATATAATTATATCCCGAGCATCGCACCTTACATGAAAGTTGTGGGCTGTGCATATATTTTTTATTTGGCTTGGAAAACTTATAAAAGCACAGGGAGCACAGACGAAGGCGATTCAAAGCTTAATAATTTTTTTACAGGTTACATTTTGCAATTTGTAAATCCAAAGGGCGTTCTGTATTCAATCAGCGTTGCGGCAACATTTATCACTCCGTATTACCACGATTTAATGACACTCACACTCCTCGTTGCACTACTTGGCGTGATTGGACTTTTCTCCATGGTGTCTTGGGCGTTGTTCGGTGCTCTTTTTCAAAAAGCACTTGTTAGTCATGCAAAGGTAATTAATACAACGCTTGCTTTGGTTTTGGTTTACTGCGGCGTTTCGTTGTTTTTGTAAAAGATTTTGTGAAAATCAGGGAGGTCAGATATGTTAGATAGAAGTTTAGTCACAGATGTACTTGCGAAAGCCCTGTCTATGGGCGGAGACTTTGCCGAGATTTTTGTTGAGAACACAAAGAAGAACTCTATTACGGTCTTAAATGGAGTGGTTGAGAAAGCGATTTCCGGCGTTGATTATGGCTGTGGTATTCGTGTTTTTAACGGCTTCAATGCTATTTATGCGTACACAACCGATACTTCAAAGGATAATCTTTTAAGAGTGGCAAAGGAATGTGCGGGTGCCATTGCCCTCAAGAATTCGCAGGTGGTTCTTAATTTTACAGAAACAAAACCAGAGCTAATCCATGATGTAAAAATTCTACCACAAGATGTATCAAAGCAAGATATTTGCGATGCGTTAAGGCTTGCTAGCGAACACTCATTCAATTACAGCCCGCTCATTACACAAACAAACGGTGGATACTTGGATGTTGTGCAAGATGTTTTGATTGCCAATTCAGAAGGCTTATGGGTAACAGACAGACGTGTTCGAACAAGACTTCTTTGTTCGGCGGTGGCGTCTTCTGAAACGGAAAAACAGACAGGGCGTCATGGGCCTGGAGCATCAAGGGGATTTGAACATATACAAGACTTGGATATTAAGGCACTGGCGGAAGATTCTGCTAGGCAGGCGGTTACCATGTTAAAAGCCGAGATGTGCCCTAGTGGAAAAATGATGGTCGTGCTTGAGAATGATTTTGGCGGTGTCATTTTTCACGAAGCTTGTGGTCATAGCCTTGAAGCAACCAGTGTTGCAAAGAACGCTTCTGTGTTTGCCAACAAAATGGGCGAAAAAATTGCATCGGATTTGGTAACAGCGATTGACGACGGTACGATGAAAAATGCTTGGGGCTCACAACACATAGACGACGAAGGCACCAAAATGCAAAGGAATGTTCTAATTGAAAACGGGACGCTCAAAAGTTTCTTGGTGGATAAACTAAACGGACGCAGAATGGGCATGGCTTCTACTGGCTCTTCCAGACGTGAATCTTACAGGTTGGCACCAACCTCACGTATGACCAATACATACATAGACAATGGAAAATCAGAACCCAAAGACATCATCAGTAACACAGAATATGGACTTTACGCTAAAAACTTGGGCGGTGGTTCTGTTCAGCCAACAACAGGCGAGTTTAACTTTGCTGTTTCTGAAGGCTACATCATTCGAAACGGAAAAATTTGCGAGCCTGTAAGAGGGGCAACTTTAATCGGCAAGGGGCATGAAGTGTTGCTAAACATTGATATGGTTGGCAATAATTTAGGTCTTGAAGCGGGTGTTTGTGGTTCCATAAGTGGCAGTGTGCCTACAAACGTGGGACAGCCAACCATTAGAGTAAAAGAAATTCTTGTAGGAGGTAGAGGCTAATGTCAAATGCAGAGCTTTTGGTTTTCAAAGAAAAATTGTTTAAGGCAGCACTTGCATTTGGGTTTACCGATTGCGAGATTTATTTCAGGGCTGGCAGAAGTTTTGAAAGCCATATTTTTAAAGGCGAGGTTACAGAATATAAAAATGCAAGCTTTTCTGGAATTTCGTTTCGGGGAACGTATAACGGAAAAATGGGCTATGCCTATTCCGAAAGCATGGACGATTCTGTTATAGAAACGCTTGTAAAAAATGCGGCGGGCAACGCAGAAATTATTGAAGATACGGATATAGAAGAACTTTATCGTGGCGATGAAAATTATGAGAGCGTACATACATATTTTGATGAACTGAATGACATCAGTGTGGAAGAAAAAATAAAAGCGGCAATTGAGATGGAGAAAGCGGCTTATGAAGCGGATGTCCGTGTAAAGAACGTCGTGCATTGCGTTGTAGGAACAGGCGAGGACGAAGTTATTATCGCTAACAATTATGGGTTGGAACTTGCACACAAAAGGAATTTTGCATTGGCATATGTCTATCCGAGTGTTGAGGAAAATTCTAGCGTAAAAATGTCTGGCGATATTTGGTATGGAAATAACTGGAATGAGTTTTTGCCAAAGGAACTTGCCGCTTCTGCGGTGAAACGTTCGCTGTCATACTTAAATGCAAAGCCTGTGCCAAGCAAAACATACAGCGTGGTTTTTAGTAACGAAATGACGAGAGATATTTTGAATGTCTTCTCTCCTGTGTTTTTTGCGGAGCAGGTACAAAAGGGGTTCTCGCTTCTCAAGGATAAACTTGGCAAGCAGATTGCTTCAGAAATTTTGACAATCAAAGACGATGGCATATGTGAAAAAAGCATGGGCAAACTTGCATTCGACTCGGAGGGCGTTGCCACACAGAACAAAGCCGTCATCGAAGGCGGAAAACTTATGACATACCTATATACCACAAAATCTGCGAAAAAAGATAATGTTGCGTCAACAGGGAACGGCTTTAAGGGTGGCATTCATGGCTCCATTGCAACGGCTTGTACAAATTTTTATATCGAGCCTACAAGTGAGCTTTCACAAGACGAATTGTTAAAAGAAATGAGCAATGGCTTGCTAATCACCGAGCTTGAGGGTATGCATTCGGGGACAAATGTAATCTCAGGCGATTTCTCGTGGTCGGCATCTGGGTTTTTAATCGAAAACGGAACAAAAATTCACGCCGTAGAACAAATAACGGTGGCAGGGAATTTCTATGAGTGGTTGAACAATATCACAGTAGTTGGTAATGATTTGAAATTCGATATGCCGTCAAGAACAGGAACAATTGGAGCACCCAGTGTTTTAGTAAAATCAATTGATGTCTCTGGTATTTAAATTGGGGGTAAGCTTATGAAGAGTTTTTTAGAATCACCAATTGGGAAAATATTGATTACAGAAGAGGACGGATTTATAACGGGTGTGGTTACGGTTGCACCCGATACTTTTTTACTTGAGGAGTCAGAAAACCAAGCAATCGCAAAATGTAAAAGCGAACTTACTGAATACTTTGAAGGAAAGCGGAAAGAATTTACAGTACCAATCAAATTAAATGGAACAGAATACAGAAAAAAAGTTTGGGACGCACTGATGACTGTCAAGTTTGGTCAGACTGCCACATATAAGGATATGGCTGTTTTAAGCGGCAATCCGAATGCAAGCAGAGCGGTTGGTGGAGCCAACCACAACAATCCTGTTTGGATTATTGTTCCGTGCCACAGGATTGTTGGGGCAAACGGTTCGCTCACAGGATATGGCGGAGGACTTGAAGCAAAGGCGTGGTTACTCGAACATGAACGGAGGTTTGGTAATGCCTAGAGAAAGGCTTTTAAAGATGGTACAAATCAGTTTGTTTATGGCAATCATTGTTGTCATGACATTTATACCGCAAGTGGGGTATATCGTGTATGGTGGGCTTAGCATAACGACGCTGCACATTCCCGTGATCATCGGGGCGATATTTTTAGGGCCACTTGCCGGAACAATCCTTGGTGCGACTTGGGGCATCACTTGTCTGATGTATGCCATGATGAATGGTACAGCCGATGCGGTTATTTTCTTGAATCCGCTCATTTCAGTTGTACCAAGAATTATTGTGGGCTTTGCAACTGGATGGTACTTTGTGTTTTTCAATAAGTTGAATAAAAAAATTGCAGTTCCTATAACTGCCGCACTTGGAACATTCACAAACACGGCTCTTGTAATGGGTGCAATTTATTTGTTTGCTGGTGATGGGCTTGTGACCCTTGTGGAGTGGGTAAGAAATATTATTTTAATCACGGTGGCAATGAACGGTGCAATCGAAATTATCGCAGCGATATTTTTGGCGACAGTCATTTGCCGTGCGTTGTTTGCCGCTGGCATCGGAAAGAAAGCCTAATCAAAAATATCTCGATTGAACGCACCGCTTCTTGTGTACACCGTTACTTTAAAATTCGAATCGCAAGTAGCCAAAAATATATTTTCCACAGGTTCGGCAATTTGGTTTAAGAGCCAAGTTTTGTTTCGACCAATGTTTTTAAGATTTTCTTCCATGATGCTCCCGTCAGTGATTACATTCGCTACGGGGGCATCTTGTGGTATATCGGCAAGTTTTAAATCCTTTGGTGTTGCGGGGCGTTCCAAAGCCATGGGGAGAAAACTGATTTTGCCGTTGGTCTCAAGCATTGCTGTATGGATATTGCTTAAATCGAAGTAGCCGCTGTTTCGGCATTGCGTAAGAAACTCGTTGATGTCCATTTTTTGTTTGGCGAGATTCTTTTCATAAATTCTACCGTTCTCGTATAAAATGACTGGCTTGCCTGTGATGATTCTTCTGGCAACAACAGACTTGCAAGTGAAATAAGCAATCCCAACCGCAAAAAGAGCATACACAATCATAGCGACCAAAGGATTTAAAAAATCTTCTGGATTGGTTGCAAACTCTGCGGCGATTGAGCCGATTGTAATTCCGTTTATATAATCAAACATACTTAGCTGTGACATTTGGCGGTTGCCCATTAATTTTATGAGCAACAACAAGGTAATAAAAGAGGCAGAGGCACTAAGTATTACTTCTAAGATTTCCATAATAAATCCCCTTTGGCAGTTTGTATGAGATACTTTCTGCAAAAAGGGGATTTTATATTCGTTATTTTATAAAAGTCTCGATGTCCTTCTCGATCAACTTAAATGAACTTGCCCAAAATTCTTTGTCACGCACGTCGATTCCCACAATTAACCCAACATCTCGTAAGGTGTTTTTGCCTGTGGCATTCAAAAGCTCGTCGTATTTTGCAACAAAGCCGCTCTTGTCCTCAAGATATTTTGCATACAAGCCTTTTGCAAACAACATGCCGTAAGCATAAGGGAAGTTATAAAAATTGGTTGATGCATGGTAATAATGCCCCTTGCATACCCACATATAAGGATGCAAGACCGCATGATCAAGCCCTGATCCAAACGCTGTCTTTTGTGCGTCGGTCATAAACTCTTTCAGCTCGTTTACGGATAAGCTACCGTCCACTCTGGTTTCAAAAACTTTTGACTCAAACAAAAATCTGCTGTAAATGTCAACCACAACTTGAGAACAATCACTGATGGACTGTTCAAGAATCACAAGTTTTTCTTCTTCGGACGCCCTTGCATAAGTCGCTTGTGTTACGATTTGTTCGCAGAAATTGGAAGCCGTTTCTGCAATCGGCATGGGGTAATCGCTGTTTAAAATGCTTTCGTCATAAAGGCAAGCACCGTGGTAGCCATGACCAAGTTCATGTGCCAGCGTGAGTACGTCCTCGAATTTTCCGGCGAAGTTAAGCAGAATGCGGCATTCCTTAATGGGGTGAAGTCCGTCACAGAATGCACCGCCCACTTTTCCTTCGTGTGGGAGAACGTCAATCCAGTTTTCTTCAAACGCTTGCTTGGCAAAGTCTCCGAGCTTTTGGCTAAATTCATAAAAGTTTTTAAGCACAAAGCTTTTGGCTTCTTCAAAATCAAACTTCATATGCACTTCGCCAAGTGGTGCAAATAAATCATAAAAAGGCAAGCCGTTTTTATGACCGAGTTTCTCTGCTTTCTTACGGAAATATTTTTCAAACATCGGCAAAGAATCAACCATGGCGGATAACATCGCATCAAGTGTTTCTTTATCCATGTACGAATTTTTAAGCGTCATATCGAGTGGGCTTTCGTAGCCTCTCATTTTGGAAGTCGTAAGCACCTCGCCTTTAATTCCGATTAAAGCAAAGGCAATGGACTTGTCAATTTGCTCATAGCCTTTCAGTTCGGCTTCGTATGCTTTTTTTCGCACCTCGCTGTCTTTGTCGTGGGCGAGACTTCTGATCACAGAAAGAGGGCGTCTTTCTTCCTTGCCATCTATCTCAATTGGAATCATTAAGTTTGCGGTGAGTTGACCGTGCAAAGATTCCCAAGCAGAAGAGCCAGTTGATCTTAATTTTGCAAGTACCAGTTCTTCTTTGTCCGAAAGGGTGTACTTAAATTCTTCTTTGGTGTTGCGAAGAATAAAGCTGTGCTCTTCGAGTAATGCGGAATCTTTTATAATTTCGTCAAGATTTTCTAGCTTGCCGATAAATTCTGTAAACAAAACTGACGAATAGCTAAGCCCTGTATAAATTTCATCGAGGTTATCAGAAATCTTTAAAGCCTTGTCGTTTAAGCTATCCACGGACAAAACTAAAAATGTATATTGCTGTAAAATAGAAAAGTTCATAATTTTTTGGTTCCTCGAAATGTACTCCTCAATCTTTTTAACTGGCTCGTCTAAGTTACGCAAATTGCTTTTGGCAAACGAATCCAAATCATTAATTTCGTTTTTTAGTGACTCAATATCATTTTTAAACTTTTCAGAGTCAAAACCTGTGTATAATTTATCAAGCGACCAATTTAATTCCATATTTTTATCCCCTTAATCACAATTTAAAAACATTTTGTACAAACAGATTTTACCACAAACAGGAATTTTATTCAATAATGCTATTCTTGTTTACGGTGCAAAAAATATTTTGTCTGCACTTTAGACAAAAACCGAATAAAGCTTCTTGATTAATGGAGTTTTGTAGACTATAATGGGATTTAATTACAGAAATAGAAAAATCACTATGGGGGGTGCAACCATGCTTTCAACCGTGTCTTTAACAGTTCTTCAACAACTTTTGAATTTAGAAATTAGTGATCCACATGGCATTTTAGGAATGCACGAGATGGAACATAAAAATAAACCAGTTGTTGTGGTTCGTGCCTTTATTCCACAGGCAAGAGAAATCAATGTAATCGATGAAAAATATCCGACCAGAATTTACCCAATGACCAAGTTACACGAAGAAGGTTTTTTTGAAGTTATTATTCCGACTAGAAAAAAATGGTTTATGTACAAATTGGACGTTGTTGGCATATATGGCGAAACTTGGACAACCTACGATTCCTATTCGTTTGAGCCGAGCATTTCAGAACTTGACAGACATTTGTTTGGCGAAGGAACGCATTATGAAATTTACAAAAAAATGGGTGCCAGCATCAAAGAATTGCAAGGCGTATCGGGTGTTGGCTTTACCGTTTGGGCACCGAATGCCCAGAGCGTTGGCGTAATCGGAAACTTTAATTGTTGGGACGAACGCAGAGGACAAATGAGATTGCTTGGCAGCTCGGGTATTTGGGAAATTTTTGTTCCCGATGTAAAAGAGCTCGACCATTATAAATATAAAATCAGAACTCACGACGGACAAGTTTTTGAAAAATCAGACCCATATGCAAAGTTTTCAGAGCTAAGACCAAGTACGTCGTCGTTGGTGTTTGAAACCAAGCACGAATGGGAAGACGGCGAGTGGCTTGAAAACAGACGCACCAATTATCCACTTGACGGAGCCATGAATATTTACGAGGTGCATCTTGGCTCGTTGAAATTTAATGAAGAAGAAAATCGTTTTTATAGTTACATAGAACTTGCGGATATGCTTATTCCATATGTGAAGGAAATGAATTACACGCACATTGAACTTTTAGG
>JAVBKL010000178.1:0-3800 GCA_031554055.1 Eubacteriales bacterium
TTTGCCTGTCCACTAAAATTGCCAACGTGGGGGTTTGAACCCGACCAATACTGAGTAATGTGTCGTACTTGATGGTATATGCTCTTGTGGCATTCATTCCAACGAGCCAATCCGCTTCCGAACGGCATTTTGCTGATAAAAAAAGATTGTCATATTCCGTGCCGTCTTTTAAAGTTCTAAAGCCTTCTTTGATCGCTGTGTCGGTCATGCTCGAAATCCAAAGTCTTTGAAATGGCTTTTTGCATTTCATAATCGTATAAATATAGCGAAAAATCAGTTCGCCTTCTCGTCCGCTGTCTGTTGCACAAATAAGTTTTTCTACTTCTTTGTCATTAAATAATTTTTTTAGAATACTAAGCTGTGATTTTGTACTGGCAACTGGTTTTAGTTTTATTTCTGGCGGAATAATTGGCAGAGACTGCATTTTCCACTTTTTATATTCTTCGCCATAATCTTCTGGCTCATATAGCGTAACCAAGTGCCCAATCGCCCAAGATACAATATACTCGTCCGAAAATAAAAAACCATCGCCTTTGCCGTTACAATTCAAAACCTTTGCTATGTCACGTCCAACTGACGGTTTTTCGGCTACAACTAAAACTTTGCCCATAATTTACCTCGTTAAATACAAATAAATAAGTTTCATCGTATTATAAATTGCTTCGTAATGGCTTCGTTCCATGCCATGACTTGCGTGGACACCAGGGCCAATTAACGCACCTCTAATATCGTTACCACCACGCAATGCTGCACTAACATCGGAACTATAGCTTGGATAAATGTCTACTGCATATTTCACATCGTTTTCTTTTGCCAATTCAATCAGTTTTGTCGTAAACGCATAGTCATACGGTCCAGACGAATCTTTTGCACAAATGGAAACATCATACTCGGTGCATGACAAATCATCGCCAATACAGCCCATGTCAATCGCCAATACTTCTTTTATCCCCTCAGGGATATAAGCCATGCCGTGCCCGACTTCTTCGTATGCCGAAACAATAAATTTTATCGTATACTTAGGTTTGATATTCTCATCGCGTAAACGTTTCAAAACACCAAAAACAATTCCGACAGAGAGCTTGTCATCTAAAAACCGTGATTTAATAAAATCTGTGTCTGTAATTGTCGTTTTAGTATCAATACAAATATAATCACCAGCAGAGATGCCTAACGCTTCTACGTCTTTTTTATTTTTTACAACATTGTCTAGTCGAATGTGAAAGTTTTTCTCTTCTCGCTCAATCGTTTCCGCATCTTTAAACACATGGGCGGAAGGGCTGTTAGACAAAATTGTTCCCGTGTAGGATTTTCCTGTTCTGGTGTAAATTTTACAATACTCACCATCTAATGTAGAAAGAATTGGTCCGCCAATTTTTGTGATGGCTAATGCACCATTGGTTTTGATAGCACGAACCATCAACCCCAACGTGTCTACATGGGCACAAAGTCCAATCGTTTTTTCGCTCTCGCCTTCAACTGTTATGATTCCGTTTCCTTTGTTGGTTGAGGAAAAATCTGCGTTCAGGTCGGTTGCATAATTTTCAATCTTTTTCATTACTTGGCTTGTAAACCCCGACGGACTATCCGTTTCGAGAATATCTTTGGTCACTTTAAATACGTATTCCTTATCAAACAATGCCATATATTCACCCATGTTCTATAATTTATATTCGACTTTTTTATCTCTCTTCATTAAGTCCATTACGGCTTGTCGTGCTGATTTACCATGAAATAAAATTTCATTCACTTCTGCTACAATTGGCATTTCAATATTGTGTTTTTGACATAGCAAATATGCCGCTCTTGCACTATTTACACCTTCAACAACCATATTGACTTCTTTTACTGCTTCGTCCAAGCTTTTGCCCTGACCAATTAAAATTCCTGCCCGTCTGTTTCTACTATGCATACTGGTACAGGTAACAATTAAATCACCGATGCCAGCTAAACCGTTGAACGTGAGAACATCGCCACCCATTGCAACACCAAGCCTAGCAATTTCCGAAATACCTCTTGTCATCAACGCAGCTTTTGTATTATCGCCAAAATTAAGTCCATCTGACATACCAGCCGCCAGTGCAATAATATTTTTAAAAGCAGCACCAAGTTCAATCCCAATCACATCTGTGTTGGTATAGACTCTAAAATTCTCGTTCATAAACAAATCTTGCACTTTTTTAGCCGTAACTTCATTCTCTGCTGCTGCAACACAGGCGGTGGGAATATCTCGCCCCACTTCTTCTGCGTGGCTTGGGCCTGATAAAATTGCGACTTCATTGTCGTGTAGAACATCTTTTATGACATCCGATAATGTGAGCAAGCTAGATTCTTCTATCCCTTTTGAAACATTAACAATGATTGCCTCAGATCTCACAAATGGCACAAATTTTTCGACAGTCTCTCGTACAGCTCTTGATGGTACCGCACAAATGATAAATTCTGCATCTTTCATGGATTCATTCAAGTTCGCTGAAAACTTCATTTTCTCTCCGAGTTTTACTCCCGACAAATAACGGGCATTTTCATGTGCCGCAGCAATCTTGTTGATCTCGTTCTCATGGTATGACCATAAAGTAACGTCATGTCCATTCTTGTCAAGCACATAAGCGAGTGCAGTTCCCCAACTGCCAGCACCTACCACAACAACTTTATGCACTGTACACCCTCCTGTCATGATTTTAGACTAAATTTTCGTTCTGTTCCATTCATAAGTCTTTGTATATTTCCACGATGCACATAAAATATCAAACCACTTATGATAAGTGCGATCATTAAATTTTCCAAGTTAAACCCAAGAAATACCGTCATCAGTATTGGAAACACGGTCATAATGACAAGCGATGCCAAGGATATATATTTTGAAAAATAAACAGTTATAAATCCGCACAGATAACACAAACAAGCCATTGGGAAGTGAATGAACAAAATAACACCAAGTGAAGTTGCAACGCCTTTGCCGCCTTTAAATTTGAGATAAAACGGAAAGCAATGCCCGATTACTGCACCTAGTCCCGCATATAAACCAAACCGAAGAACGTTGGCATCTCTTGCGAATATATCATCAGAAAACAAAAACATACAAATATTAAAAGCCAAAACACCTTTTAAAATGTCCAATACAAAAACAACTAATCCTGCCTTTTTGCCGAGCACACGTGTTACGTTAGTGGTACCAGCATTGCCACTTCCATGCTCTCTAATATCAATTTGAGCTATAATTTTTCCAACAAAGTAAGCAGTTTGAATACAGCCAAAAGCGTATCCAATCAAAAAGCAAAAAAGTCTTTCCACAACATCAGCTCTTTTCCCTAGTTCTCACTACAAAGTGAATAGGAGTACCTTTAAAACCAAAAGCCTCCCTGATCTGATTTTCAATATATCTCCGATACGAGAAGTGCAAAAGTTCTTTTTCATTTACGAACAATACAAATGTTGGTGGTTTAACCGATGCTTGCGTGATATAGAAAATTTTCAATGCTTTTCCTTTATCAGTAGGCGGTTGGTTCATTGCCATCGCTTCGATTAAAACATCATTTAACATACCTGTTGCAATTCTTAACGTACTGTTTTGTGATACGGTCTGAATCATCTCAAACAGCTTTACCACTCTTTGCCCTGTCAATGCGGAAACAAATAGCTTTGGCGCGTACGGCATATAAGCAAGTTCCACATCAATATCCTTGGTGAACTTGTTCATGGTTTTATCATCTTTTTCAACTTTATCCCATTTGTTGACAACAATGATGGCGGCTTTTCCACGTTCGTGAGCAATACCAGCGATTTTTGTGTCTTGGTCA
>JAVBKL010000207.1:0-5140 GCA_031554055.1 Eubacteriales bacterium
CCAATTTGCTTTACCGTCTTTAATTTTCCTTCATACAAAGAGTATACCACACGTTCATTGGAAACTCCATCTATTGATGCGGGCTCGTGAGAATTTTTAAGTGCACAGCCGTCAAAAATCAAACGCCCCAAATTATGGCCACGCATCGTTTCAATTACTATATCCACATCAGTCGGGGCGTAAAAACCGGGGCCAAGCCCGATTGTGATGTTTGCCATTTTCTTATTTGTGCCCAAGTTTTTTTTCGCAATGATTGCATCAACCACTGCAATTGGTTTAAGCCACTCAATCGCTTTGGCGTGCTCATCTATTAATATCGGAACTTTATTTTCTTTCCATATTTTTTCTACTGCACTTATGTTCATTTCAGTCTTTACGGCTGTTACGTCTTCAACCGTTTGTGTGCCGTTGTACACAGCTTCACAAAGCGCGACTGCTCTGCGAATGGCAAGCGGTTTTTCCACTTCGAGTGCTACAACTGCAAACCCAGCTCTATATAATTTTTGGATAACGCCTGTTGCCAAATCCCCCGCACCTCTTACCACTACGCAATTATGCATTTTATTCCTCCTAGCACATTCATTAGTCGCTTCAAAGCAATTTTTTCCTTTTCGGAATCAGATATGAAATATACTATTTTTTCACCACATGAATTCTTAAATAAGCCATCCCTGTGCTCAATTATTTTTTGATAATGCTCAACACAAATTTCATCACCAATGTTTGCGTTCGTGATTTTGCAAAAAATTTCTACTCGGTGGATATTACTTTCATTTATTTCACAACCAAACAACTTCAAATTAACCACGCCAATTGTTTTGGTTGTGTTACTGACAATCACAGGCTCATGTTCGTCCCAAGCTTTTAAGAATTTACCTTTTGAGCCGTCCGCTTCCATTAATACATAATCAAACTGTTTCTGGGTTTCGTAAAAGTCTTTAAAGCATGATACTTTTCCGGATTCCAAAGAGCGACTAGCAGCAAAATAAATTCCATTTCCCTGAATTTTCACAGGCTCGTCTATAAAAATGAAATCGTACTGATTTTCATTTGGCAAAAACATCTTTGTTGTAGTCGAGACAAGAACTTTTGATGAAACAAGTTCTCTTGCCAGTTTAAACAGCAAAGTAGTTTTTCCGCCAAACCCTACGATGGATACAACATCCCTTTTATTCAGCTCTATCTGCATTGTGTATGTTCACGTCCTGAAATTCAATCACTTCTACCTTGTTGATGGCTTCATCAATTAACGAACTCAAGTTATCTAGTTTCTTTTCCATGCTCTCAATGATGTTTTGCTTTGGTCTGGTATCTGGGTGTTTCGCCACAAATAAAGTGCAGCAGTCCTCATATGGCCTTATGGAAATTTCAAAGGTTCCGATTCTTTTTGCGATATTCACGATTTCTTGTTTGTCAAACCCAGCAAGCGGACGAATCACTGGTAGGTTTGTTGCAGAATTGATCGCTTGAATCGCAAGCAATGTTTGGCTCGCCACTTGCCCGATTGAGTCGCCATTGATTAAGCAAACACAATTTTCTCGTTCCGCTAAAATATCCGAGACTTTAAACATCGCTCGCTTCAAAAATATTGTAAGTTTCTCGGGCGGTGTTTTTTCGTTTAAATAAAGTTGAATGTCTGTGAACGGTACAACGTAGAGCTTTATATTCCCTGCGTACGTCGAAAGTTGTTGTGCCAAGTCACAAACTTTAAGCTTTGCACGTTCTGATGTATAGGGTGGAGAATGGAAATACACTGCCGTGAGATCAACGCCACGTTTTGCGGCTAAGAAACCAGCCACAGGGCTGTCGATTCCCCCTGATAAGAGCAACATTCCTTTTCCTGAAGAGCCAACAGGAAGTCCCCCGAGTGCCTTGATTACATTAGAGAAAAAGTACACGTTGTTTCTAAGCTCAATGTTTAGTAAAACATCGGGATTTTTCACATCCACTCGAACATTGTCCATGTTATGAAGAATGTACCCGCCCACATCTGCCGATATGGCTTGTGAGTCCATTGGGTAATGTTTGTTTGCACGCTTGGTTTCTACTTTAAAACTAATTGGTTTATCGCCATGATTTTTTTTCATAAACGCCAAAGCAACCTGTCTAATATTTTCTATGCTTTGGTCTTCGGAGGAAACGCCCAAGCAAAGACCATAAATTCCCAAGATATTTAAAATAGGGGGCACGACCTCGTCATAGTCAATGTCCCCCACTATTTTTTCAATCAAAATTCTGCCTTGTTCCCTCACTTTTAAATAATCATGCGGAGATGCAAGGGTTTTTGAAATTGAATCAATCAGTCTTTGTTCAAAAAAATGCCTATTGTTTCCACGCAATGCAATTTCGCCATATTTCACAAGCAAAACACTTTTCATTTTAAAACCCTCTTGTCCTACCAACTTTTCTCAAAGTTGGAACGATTTTTAATAATACAGTTCTTACAATTTCCACTTCCTCAAGCGTGTTAAAACGAGAAAAACTAAACCGAATACCAGACTCTGCTCGCTCTTTTGGCAATCCGTACGCACTTAAAATATTCTTTTTTTTGCTCCTGGAACTACAAGCCGATCCTGTGGAGACAAAAATATTTAGATCTTCCAAAGCATGTAACAGCACTTCTGCTTTTACACCAAGGAAGCTCATATTTAAAATGTATGGGGAACCTTCCGCATTGATAAATACATCGTCCAGTTCTCTTGAAACTTCCTTTAACTGTTGCGAGAGCTGCATGATTTTTTCATATTCATTGTGATCGTACGCCGCAGCTGCAACCGCAAAAGCCGAAATCGACGCAACATTCTCCGTGCCCGAACGCATTCCAAATTCTTGTCCACCGCCGATTGCTTGTGGCAAAATCTTTGTACCCTTTTTTATGTAAAGAACACCACTGCCCTTTAACCCATGAATTTTATGTGAACTAATGCTGTAAAAATCAATATTCTTCAAATTGATTTTTACTTTTTTAAATGCTTGTACGCCATCTGAATGAACGATTACATTTGGATTTTTCGCCTTAATTTCTTTTGCAATATTTTCAATATCACAAATGGCTCCTGTTTCGTTGTTCACATGAATGAGGCTTACAAGTACCGTTGCTTCGTCTATTTCGCCAAGTAATTCTTGCTTGTTGATTTGTCCGCTCAAATCAAGTGAAATCCGCTTCACGTCAAAGCCGATTTTCTCCAGTTTCTTAAAAGCTTCTTCAACAGATGGATGCTCCGCCGCTGTGGTTATTATTTTAAACCGCATTGGCTGCAAATATATTTTCTTAATATAGCTTTCAACCGAGCCTAAAATTGCCAAATTGTTTGATTCTGTCCCGCCAGAGGTAAAAACAACTTCGTCGTCCCTACACGCAAGCGACGACGAGATTACTTTTCTTGCGTTAATTATTTTTTGTTCCGCAACAATGCCCATTTTATGTAGGGAAGATGGGTTGCCATAAAAGTCTCTGCAAGCAGACCCTACTTCTTCTATTACCATATCCAGCGGCATTGTCGTTGCGGCGTTGTCAAAATAAATATGATTGTTAGAACTCAATTTCTCTTTCTCCTCTTACTGCTTCAAGAATACTTCTCACAACATTTTCTTTTTTGTATGGTCTGATCAAAAAATCAACCGCACCGATGTCTGTGCCAGCCATAATTCCATCAGCGTGTCTAATATCCGAAAGAAGGATTATTTTTATGTTTTCATCAACAAGCAACATTTGCTTGATAATATCAGAAAGCTTCATACCGCCACTTATTCCAACCTCTAGCAAAACAACTTGAGGCATAAGTTCTTCAAGCATAATTACACCCGCAGGCCCCGTTGTTTCTTCCCCAACAACCTCAATATCCTCAACATCTTCAATTAATCTTTTGAGCATTGTACGGGCAATGACGGCATCACTGACTATGAAAACTTTTATTTTGTCGTCCATGTCTATAGTTCCTCCCTTAAAAGAATTAGGCTGATAATCGCTGCAAAGCCAGCAGTCTCTGTTCGTAAAATTCGTTTTCCAAGTGAAAAGCTAGTCGCTCCCAAAGCTTCACACTGCTTTATTTCTTCCGCTGTAAAACCACCCTCGGGGCCAATAAAAATTCCTATGTTCGCACCCTTTGAGTCCGCAAATATTTTTTTTGCACTCACGCACTCTTTTTCATAAGCCACATACACTTCATCGAGTTCCGAAAAAAGCTCAAGTGCCGTCTTAAAACTCACAGGTTCAAAAACAATGGGAATCATTCCACGTTCACATTGTTTTGCAGCGGATTCGGAAATTTTTTGCCATCTGGCTGTTTTTTTACTGGATTTTTCACCAAGCGAAACAACCGTACGTTCTGTTTCAACAGGGACGATGTTATAAACGCCAAGCTCAACAGATTTTTGTATAATCATTTCCATTTTGTCGGCCTTAGGCAAACCTTGAAACAAAGTTATTTTAAAATCCGACTCGTTTAAGCATTTTGTTTTCTCTTGAATTTCTGTGACTACCTCGTCTTTCTTAATACTTACAATTTTGCAAGAATAGTCATATCCCAGTCCATCAGAAAGTATGATGTTATCATCTGGCTTATAACGCAATACATTGATATGCTTTGCGTCCTCGCCAATGATTACAATTTGATTATCATTTATTTGCTTGCTATCAACAAAAAAGCGTGGCATTACTTTTTCACTCCTACTACACAAACCCAGTCATCTTTATAATTGATTGATTCGATATCAAATCCATTTTCATTCAGTGCTGCTTTTACTTCTTCAAGGCGTTCCCTAATAATTCCCGAGGTAATAAATGTACCCTTTTCACAAATACAATCAGAAACAAAGCTAGAAATTGCAATGATTACGTCAGCTACAATGTTTGCGACTACGGTCTCATATTTTTGCTCGCTTATATTTTCACGGAGTTTTTCGTCCGAAAGTACATTGCCAGCCATTACTGTATAGTGGCTTGTAATTCCGTTGATTCTTGCATTTTCATAAGCAATGTCTACAGCATTTGGGTCGAGGTCAACCGCTTTTGCCTCTTGTGCACCAAGCTGTAATGCGATGATTGATAAAATCCCACTGCCACAGCCAAGGTCAAGTACGTTTTTTTCGTTTGTAACAAATCTTTCAAGTTGCTCAATACAAAGTTGCGTCGTTTGAT
>JAVBKL010000138.1:0-5680 GCA_031554055.1 Eubacteriales bacterium
GTTGCCCTTGTACGATATGGAACATTTATTTCTGGGCTGTTAAGCTTTTTCATCATGGCGTTTGTTGTATTCTTGGTTGTGAAGTTTGCAAACAAATTCAAACGTGAGCCGGTTCCTGTTGCGGCAGCACCCACTACAAAAACTTGTCCACATTGCTATTCGGAAATTAATTTAAAAGCAACCAAGTGTCCGCACTGTACATCAGAACAAAAATAGTTTTTATGAGATAGGGACTTGCTCAATTTATTTTGGGTAAGTCCTAAAATTTTGATTTATTCATACTTTGTTCATGTTTATGATGTAGAATATACATTGCAAATTTTCTTATTTTGTACTATAGTATTATACTGGTTTCATACTTATTTTTGATGCTCAAACGTATGGAGTATCAAATATTTGGGAGGGAAAGACATTGATAGAAGTAAGTAATTTAAGCAAGGTTTATGGTAAGCATAGAGCCGTAAATAATTTAAGCTTTAAAGTAGACGAGGGCGAAATCGTAGGTTTTTTGGGGCCAAATGGTGCGGGAAAAACGACAACGATGAATATAATCACAGGTTATATTTCGGCAACGTCTGGATCGGTAACAATTTCGGGGCATGATATTTTAGACGAGCCTGAAAAAGCGAAATCACATATTGGGTATCTACCCGATACGCCACCTGTTTATGGCGATATGAAAGTTGATGAGTACCTAAGCTTTGTTGCTGATATTAAAAAAGTTAAGCCAAATCAAAAGAAGCAAATGATTGCAGAAATTAAAGAACTTGTACGCATCAGTGATATGTCAAACCGCTTAATTAAAAATCTTTCCAAGGGCTATAGGCAAAGAGTGGGGCTTGCACAGGCACTTATGGGTTATCCCGAAGTTTTAATTCTCGACGAGCCAACGGTTGGACTTGACCCAAAACAAATTATTGAAATGCGTGATGTAATCAAGAAACTTGGTAAGAAGCATACCATCATTATTAGCTCGCATATTTTGCCAGAGGTGAGTGCGGTTTGTGACCGAGTCATTATCATTAACAAAGGCGAGATTGTAGCAAGCGACACACCTGAACAACTCTCCGCAAAAATCACAAGTGGTCACACCATGCTTGTGCGAGTGAAAGCGGACAGAGAAAAAATAGAATCAGTTTTTGGTGATGTGGGGCTGATTAAAACAGTGACCGTGGGTGCCAGCAAAGAACCGGGTACGTATGATGTGGAACTTTCTGGCGGTGGCGATGTGGATATACGAGAAGCGATTTTTGCTTGTGCCGCAAAAAATAATACACCGATCTTAATGATGAAGTCGCTTGACTTAACACTGGAAGAAATCTTCTTACAAGTGACAACTGGTGAAGGAGGTTTTGAAGATGTTAGCAATAATTAAAAAAGAAATGGGTGCATACTTTAATTCCATGACAGGGTACATCTTCTTGGGATTTTTGATTTTGATCTCGGCGGTTTACTTTGCCCTCGTCAATGTTTTGCAATTAAACCCAGATTACAGTAGTGTGTTGTCAGGAACGAGCATCATGTTTTTAATTCTGATTCCAACTTTAACCATGCGACTCTTTGCGGAAGAAGCAAAGCAAAAAACAGATCAACTTCTTTTTACCGCACCGATTAGTATCAATGCAGTTGTCATTGGAAAATATCTTGCGGCGTTGTTGTTGTTTTTAATCGGTATGGCTGTAACAATTTTATTCCCGATTGCGCTATCACAGTTTGGTGAATTGCCAACGGCGAAAATTATGGGTGCCTACATTGGGTTTATTTTGCTCGGTGCTTGTTTTATCAGCGTGGGCATGTTTATTTCTGTTTTAACAGATAACCAAATTATAGCGGCAGTGGCGACTTTCGCCGTTCTTTTTCTTTTGTTTATTATGACTTCGATTGTTCCAAACTTGCCGGCGGACAGAACTTCGTCACGCATTTTTGTTTTTGCAGTGATTTTGTTGCTTGGTGCATTGGGTTATGACACCACAAAAAAGATTTTTGTCGGTGTTGTGACTGTAATCATCCAGCTTGCAGTAACCGTCGGCTTCTTCTTAACAAATGGTATTATTTTTGACGGAATCATGGTGAAAGTTTTTGAATGGTTTTCAGTGTTAGCTCGCTTTGAAAACTTTAACAAGGGCGTGTTAAATGTTGCCGATGTTGTGTATTATATCACTTTTTCAATGGTGTTTATTTATTTAACAATAAACGTAATTGAAAAGAGAAGATGGAGATAGGAGGGGTAAAAGTGAATAAATTTTTACAATCATTTAAAGATAAAAAATTAAGATATGGCACTTTTTCCACATTAACTGCCATCTTAGTCATTGCTGTTTTAGTCGCAATAAATTTGGTTGTGGGGCAAATGAATGTGAGCTATGACCTAACCACTGAAAAACGCTATTCGCTTACGCAAGAAACGAAAGACGCTCTGAAAGATTTAAACCAAGACATAACTGTGTATGCGTTATTTAGAACAGGTACGTCTGATGCATACATGGATCAGTTTAGGGAATTGCTTGACCAATATCCATCGGTGAACAATCATATCAAAGTGGAATACAAAGACCCATACTTGTATCCTCAATTTGTTGAGAAATATGTGACAGAGGATCAACAAGTGGGGCTTGGCAGTATCATCGTTGAGGGGCCAAGCAGATTTAAAGTGATACCGATTGATAAACTTGTTACACAAGAAATGGATTATCAAACATTCCAAAACTATGTGAAAAGCATTGACCTAGAGCCACAAGTGACAAACACAATTCGTTACGTCCTTGATGGAAATAGTTCAAATATTTATGTAGTGGGCGGACATAACGAACAAGCATTACCAGAAAGCTTAAAGAGCAGAATTTCACTGGCAAACTACGAAGTGAAAGATGTAACGCTGTTAAATCAAACTTCACTGCCAGAAGATTGCAACTTGCTTTTTATCACAACGCCAGAGCGTGATTGGACAAAAGAAGAAGCAGAGCTTGTTAAGACTTACTTACAAAATGATGGACGTGCCGTTTTCTTTTTGGATTTCACAGGAACTGATTTCCCAAATTTAGATGGCGTGCTTAGCACATACGGTGCGGAAATTGTAAGAGGCGTTGTGTTTGAAGGTGACGCAAATCATTATTTCCAAGGCAGTCCTATTAATTTAATTCCACAGTATGTGGATCATGAGATTACACATTCACTTGCAGAAAAAGGATATATGAGCATTGCCCCTATGTCAATGGCAGTGAAAGAAGCAGAACTTAAGAGAAGCACAACTAAATTCGAACCGATTTTAGTTACTAGCGATAAATCTTATGCCAAGACAAACACACAAAGCCAGTCAATCGACAAAGAACAAGGCGATATTGATGGGCCGTTTGCACTTGCGGCTGCGATTTCCGATTCGGTTTATACAGATGCATCGCATACGACAAAAATATTTTTTGCTGCGACGACTTCATTGTTAAATGAATCCATCAACAATTATGTGATGGGTGCAAACTATGATTTGGTTATCAATAGTATTAACTGGACACAGGATAAGTCTGATTCGGTTTATATTAGTCCAAAAACTTCTACAAACACAACACTCACAATGAACGGAGCACAGGCAGTATTAGTAATCGGAATAAGTCTCTTGGTTCCGATTGTAATTATTACTTTCGGTGTTGTTAGATGGCTTAGGAGGCGTAACAGCTAATGAGAAGAAAGGTTATTAGTCTTTTAATTGGCGTTGTTCTTTTAGTTGGGCTTTTTGCAGTTTATAAAACTATGCAGAACAAGCCAGATGATTCCACAGCAGAAACAAACACAGACGAGACAATCACGCTGCTTGATAAAAGTGATGGGGATATTAAGACATTCTCGATTTCATCTAATGATAAGACGTTAAGCTTTGTTCCTTCGAAAATAGATGGGGAAACGTTCTGGCAGCTTGCCGATGAAAAAAGAGTGGGGCTTGACAGCTATTCGCTTAGCTCATTAACTCGAAGCGTAACAAAGGTTGTTGCGGATAAAGTTGCGGTTGAAAAAAGTGAGGACTTATCTCAGTTTGGTTTGTATCCACCAAAAGCAACGGCAACCGTTGAGTTTTCAGATGGAGAAAAGCACAATATTTTAATCGGTAGCTTAACACCAGACAAGTCATTTTATTATTTCATGTTTGATGATAAACCGAGTGTATATTTATTGCAAAAGATTAATGGAGAGCCGTATTCATTTCAGTTTGCTGATGTGATCGACAAAAAAATTGCTCCGATTGCAAAAGATAAATTGACGTATGCTTACATTAAAAATAAAGATGGCGTCGTTGAAATTTCGCACCCAGGAACAGAACAGGAACTTAGAATGGATTTAGCAACTTACGGCATTGCAAGCTTGGTTATGAAACAGCCGTTTCAAAACAGAGATGTGTACTTAACCGACTTTGCTGAAGATGTTCTGGTTGGAGTTGACGCATTGAACTTTACTGACCTTGTTGAAATTGGGGCGAGCGATTTAGGCAAGTATGGGTTGGATCAACCAGAACTTGAAATTAAATTAAAAGACGATTCGGCTGAAATGAGTTTACTAATTGGCTCGGACGCTGGCAACGGACAAGTGTATGCACGTACAGCCGAAAACACAAATGTTTTCACGATACCAAGTGCCTCATTTGATAAATTCAGAAAAATAAATGTGTTTACGTTTATCGACAGATTTGTAACGCTTCGAAATGTTGAAACGGTTGAGAAAATTGTAGTTGATAAACGGGGCAAGAAAACAGAGATTGTTCCAAACAAAGAAGTTCTTCCAGCGAAAGAAGGGCAGACAGACGGCGAGGTCGTTTATAAGCCAACCGTTGACGGAGTTTCTGTAACAGAAGATGCATTCAAAAAATATTATCAAACGCTCATATCCATAAGCTTTGATTCTGTTGATGCAAATGCAGTTGTAAGCGGTGAGCCAGATGTTACCATCACGTTTGTATCCAATGACAAAAGCCCAAGTTCTGTAGCAAAATATTATAGTTATAACAATGATTTTTATGCAGTCGGAATTGATGGAAATGCACCACAGTTTTTGGTAAGCAAGCAAAATGTAAAAGTGACGGAAGACATGCTTGAGAAACTCAAATCAGGCAAGCTAAACGAATAAAAAACCAGAGGCGATTCTTAACTGAATCGCCTCTGGTTTTTTGTATCAAACAACCACACACGGACAGTTTTATAATTTGACAGAAAGTGAATGTAATGCTATCATTAATAGACTTGTTTGGTTAACGAATAAGTCTATCAAAAAAGACTGGGAGGGGCTAAAATGAAAAAGTTGTTATCAGTATTATTGGTGGTTTGTTTGTTTTTTACAACGGGCTGTTCCAAAAAGGTATTACAAGACTGGGACTATATTAAAGACAAGGAACAATTGATTGTGGGTCTTGACGATACGTTTGCACCAATGGGTTTTCGGGATGAAGCCGGAAATCTAGTCGGGTTTGATATTGACCTTGCAAATGCTGTTGGGCAAGAATTGGGCATTGCTATAAAGTTTCAACCAATTGACTGGACAGCAAAAGAAATGGAGTTATCGACAAAGAAGATCGACTGTATTTGGAATGGTATGTCAATCACACCAGAGAGAGAAAAGACCATGTCGCTTACTCGTCCTTACTTAAATAATAGAATTATATTAATGACAGCACCCAATGTTTCATTGGTAACAAAAGAAT
>JAVBKL010000226.1:0-4559 GCA_031554055.1 Eubacteriales bacterium
AGTTTGAAAAATAACAACATCACTCATTATTATCTGGAAGTGATTACAACCAACGAAAAAGCGTATACCATTTACAAGAATAAGGGTGGCACTGTTGAAAGAGAATTTTCATATTTAACTGGCAAAATGAACAGTGCCTTATTAAAACATGGCGAAGTCAAAGTGTTACCGCTCTCGGCTTTCCCCATAGATGAGTTGTCAAATTATGAACCATCTTTCGGAAATCGTACGGTAGCCTTACATCGAAATATTGATAGCTACCAAGTTGCTTATATAGAAACTGAAAACAGAAATGTTGCGGTTGTATTTAGCAACAAAGGGGGCGTTCCGCAAATTAAGTTTAGCGGACAAAATGATATCGACTCGCTCTATGTCATCATGACATATCTATCGCAAAAATTTGAGAATTTGAGAATTTCAAATATCCCCATTCATGAAACTGAATTAATAAAAGCATTACTTAGTTGTGGCTTTGCTATTCTGGTTAATCAGTATGAAATGTACATAAAATTATAAACATACAAAATTTGCATCATAAAAATTTTATCGAATCGGAACGATTGAAAGCGGGTGGCAGCATTTGAATTTCAAGAAAGCAGACAAACTTTGCAATATTTTATCGCTGTTGGGGATTGGATTGGCACTCTCATTGTATCTCTTTGAAGAAATAAATGCTTTGTTTACTATTCTGATTATGGTTGCGGTGGCGCTTGTTGCGGGAGCATTGATGGTGAAGATTATGTATTATAAGTGTCCCCATTGTCAAAACTGGCTGCCGTTTCGATCAAAGGTACCAGAGTATTGCCCAAGCTGCAGAAAAAAACTTGAGTCGTGATTCTCGAAACATAAATATTTTCCAACCATTAATCCACGATTCGTAGACCCATATCTATCTTTTGTAGGTTGCTTTTTAGAAGCCCTGTTACTTATAATATACATAAGGAGTGATGACTATGGACAATAAAAAAATTGGCAGCTTTATAGCCGAACGCAGAAAGGAACTAGGGCTGACGCAACAGCAGCTTGCAGACCTGCTTAGCGTTAGTAATAAAGCGATTTCAAAGTGGGAAACGGGGGAAGGCTATCCAGAGGTATCAATCATACCACAACTTTGTAAAAATCTTTCCATTTCTACCGATGACTTTTTTGCAGGTGAAAATAATTCCCCGAGAACCAATGGATCCAAAATGAAAGCTTTTTCTTTGAAAGCGATGGGCACAGGGTGTAGGAAAAGAGCCGAATTTGTAAACCAAAAGACGAAAGCGATACGCCCTTTTATTTTATGTGCAATTGCCATGTATTACATTTTACCGATGCTTTTCCTCTTCAATAGGGGTTTTGTAGTTGTGCAGACACTGTTTTTAATTCCTATTGCTTGTATTATATGTGGGTTTATTTACGGAACAAAATATTGCTTTTCGATAAGATTCGCAATTGGTGCAAGCATATTGTTTTTGCCAGCTATGTTATATATACATCAAACTGATCATATAAAGGTAACACTTTTGCTTTCGCTTTCATATGGAGTCATTACGCTTTTTGCGAATGCAGTTGGATATATCAAAAAGCATTTTGTTTTCTCTGTAGTAAAAAAGGAAAAACTGGATTTAGGAAAGCTTCAGTAAGTATTCTTTATCACCGCCCATTTAGAGCCCGCACCAAATATTTTCTTCAAACAAAATATTTGGTGTCGGCTTTTTATTTTTTCTAAATTTCTAAAACTTCTAGCGGTTGTCCACTACGTCCATTCGTGGTATACTATTATGGAAAAATATCCAGTTCGAATGAGTAAAATTGAGGCGAGAAAAAAATGCTTTCTTTAAACAAACCACAGAAGTTTGCATCGGAGCATAAAGACGGGCCGATGATGGTGCTGGCTGGCCCCGGTAGCGGAAAAACCACGGTCATAACCCACCGCATACAAAACATGATATACAAACATAAAATAAACCCAAGCGAAATTCTGGTTATCACATTTACGAAAGCGGCAGCGGACGAAATGAAAACTCGGTTTAACCGAATGTCGCCGGAAATTGATAATGTGAGCTTTGGCACGTTCCATTCGTTTTTCTTTCGGGTGGTGAAAGGTGTTTATGGTTATTCCACGGACAACGTTTTACGAGATGATTCAAGGCATGAAATTTTGCGTTCGATTGTCATGAAACTCATGAAGGTGGATGACGAGGAAATCATTCAAAACCTATCAACTGAAATATCACTTGTGAAAAACGAGCAAGCCGAGCTTCAATATTATAATTCTTCCAACATGGGCACGGAAATGTTTAAAGATATGTTCCGCATGTATGAGCATCGCAAAGAAGAACTTGAGAAAATCGAATTTGACGATATGCTCAAAAAGTTTCATGATAATTTTGCTAACGACATTCGCACCTTAAACAAGTGTCGACGCAAATATAAATATATTCTGATTGATGAATTTCAAGACATTAACTATGTGCAATATAAATGTATCAAACTGCTTGCCGAGCCGCTTTACAATATTTTTGTTGTGGGCGACGACGACCAAAGCGTCTATCGGTTTCGAGGGGCAAGACCCGAGTTTTTGCTGCGTTTTCCCAAGGATTATGAGAACACACAGAGAATTATTTTAAACGTGAATTACCGTTCGACGGATCGAATCATCAAAGCGAGTGGCTTGGTCATCAACGAAAACAAAAACCGTTACGAGAAAGAGATTGTCGGCACAAACAGATCAGGGGGCAGGCTTAGAATGTTAACCTCCGAGGATATTAGTCAAGAAGCGGTCACGGTTTCTGACATCATAGCAAAAGAGCAGTACATGCTCGATGAAGTGGCTGTTATTTATAGAACCAATATTCAAGCTCGTGCGTTTGCCGATGTGTTTAGGGATTTGAAAATTCCATACAGGATAAAGGAAGAAGTCCCGGGGATTTATGAGCACTGGATTGCAAAAGATATTTGTTCGTACATACGCCTTGCACTGGATAGAAAGTCCGATGCAGATGCCGCAAGAATAATTAACAGACCTTCCAGATATATTAAGAATGACACAATCAAGCTTGCTAAAAATTTAAAGCGTGGCGTCATCTATGCACTCAAACATATGGACGTGTTGCCGCATTGGCAAGTGGGGAAAATTGACGAACTGATTTTTTATTTGGATTCTATCGCAAGACGAAACACCCATGATGCGTTTAAATATATTCGCCAAGCGGTTCAGTATGACGATTATATTAAAGACTATACAGCTTACCGCAAGATGGACTCAAAGGCTTTGTTTGAAATTTTGGACGAGTTGCAAGAATCGGCAAAGGTTCACACAAACCTGAAAGAATATTTAGCGTATGTAGAAGAAGCGGCTGTGCGAGATAAAAAAGTATCGGCGAAAGACCAAAACGGCGTAACGCTTACCACCATGCACGGTGCCAAGGGCATGGAATTCGAAACAGTTTTTGTGACTGGTCTTGTGGAGGGCGTTGTCCCACACGAAAAAAGCCGCACGCAAGCGGAGATAGAAGAAGAACGTAGGTTGTTGTACGTTGGGATGACGAGGGCAAAAGAGAATTTATATTTGTCACTGACTCGCACACGTTATGATAAAGATGTGACACAAACAAGGTTTATTGCACCACTTAGAAAAAAACTTAAGTAGCAAAATAGCCAGAAGGGAAAGTGTTTATGAGAAAGTACAAAGACAGAGAAAAGAAGAAAAGAATGTTTGCGGCGGCGATAGCAATTTTAATTGCAGTGATCATGATTATTAGCATGGCGATGCCATTTTTCGCAGCATATGGTGCGACCACAGACATAGCTTTAACAGGCGAAGTAGGCTTTGACGGAAAGTATAGAGTCGAGAGCGAAGTGCCTGTCAAAATTTTAGCCGAGAATCCCTCGGCTAATGCTTTTTCTGGCGAAATTCAAATTAAAATAAAAGCATCCGCAGACGAATATGATTTTGGATACTATATATATGCATCGGAAATGGAGCTACCCGCTGGTGGAAAAAAAGAAATAGAGATGTCAATTTCTTTGCCGATTGTTGTGAAAGAGCTTCTGGTTGAATACGTGGACAAAGACGGAAAATCAATTGCAAGCATAAATCTTGCGGCAAAAGCGATGGATCCATTAAAATCATTTGGTGCCATTTTAAGTGATGCACCAGAAAACGTGAGATATTTGCATGAAATAAACATAAGCAATGCAGAAGAGGACAGACTTGTCAATATAGAACAGCTCCCGAGTGATTACGAAACGTTACGAAACTTTGATTTAATCATCATCAATGACTATGACACAACAAAGCTTGATGCGGCTCGCATTGCTTCTCTCAAAGCATGGGTTAATCAGGGTGGCACTTTGGTAATTGGTACAGGTGCAAACTACAATAAAGTGATGGCTGGGCTTTCGGAACTTATAACGGCAACAAAAATTGGTGAGACGAGACTTGCAGAAATTTCTGACATTAACCTAAGCTATAACAAGAATATTCAGCTTGAAAACGAACTCGAATTGTCCGAGATTTTACTGGACGGTGGCGTGGTTGATTTGTCAGAGGGCGAACATACTTTGTCACAGAC
>JAVBKL010000008.1:0-64161 GCA_031554055.1 Eubacteriales bacterium
AAATTGAACAACTCATAAGAATAAATTCCGATGGAAGGCATTCCCATGCCGCTGCCTTGCACTGACACTCTTTTGCCTTTGTAAGTACCGGTAAATCCGAGCATTCCACGAACGCTGTTGACTTGCACGATGTCCTCTAAATAATTTTCTGCGATATACTTCGCTCTAAGTGGATCGCCCGGCATTAAAACTGTTTTGGCATAATCACCTTGTTGTGCTGTAATATGTGGAGTTGGAATTGACATTTAAATACCCCCTTCTAATAGCCCTTAACTTCTTCATTTTTTAGGATTTTTACGATGGAACTTGTGCCAAGTCTTGATGCACCCAGGTTAATAAAATCTTCTGCGTCTTGCAGTGATTTGATTCCGCCGGCAGCTTTGATTTTCACATTCTCGCCAATATTTTTGGCAAACAACGCAATGTCTTCTCTTGTTGCCCCGCCTGTGGAAAAACCCGTCGATGTTTTAATGTAATCTGCTGATGCATTTGTAACAGCTTCGCACATTTTAATTTTTTCTTCATCTGTAAGCAAGCACGCTTCAATGATAACTTTTAAAATCTTATCGCCAACCGCTTGTTTAATTTGTCTGATTTCATCTGTTACTTTTTCAAAGTCACCGTTTTTAACATCGCCGACATTGATTACCATATCAACTTCATCGGCACCGTTTAGGATTGCATCTTTTGCTTCATACACTTTTGACGCTGTTGTGCTGTATCCGTTCGGAAATCCGATTACGGTACATACTGCAAGTTTATCACCTACATATTCTTTTGCACGTTTCACGTATGCCGCAGGTATGCAAACAGAAGCAACCTGAAATTTGGTTCCATCGTCACAAATTAATTTAATTTCTTCCCAAGTTGCCGAAACGGAAAGCAGTGTGTGGTCAACACAACTCAATATTTTTTCTTTATCCAAACTATTTTCCTCCATATCGCTTTTTGTTGCTAAAGCAAATTGTTAGTATTTGTTCTTGAAATAACATTTTTTTGTTAGCAATAGAATTTTATTACTAAAGCTAAGCTTTGTCAAGCGATTTTTTTCGATGATATCCGTGTTTTCGAGCCAAACAATAACCATTTTTTCACAAACCATTTGTAAACATAACTATCTTGTCAATCAACAAAACCACTCATGTATAGTTTATGCATAAGTGGTTTCTGAATTTTGATAATATGAAATTATTTAACGGATCGTACCTTGTTGTAGCAACCCTACAAAAACTGAAACCAAGGTCGGATCAAAGATTGTGCCTGAAGTATTATTCATAATTTTAGCGGCGGCTTCGGGTGGCAACATTTGCCCCTGTGCGATGTTACTACTCATTAAATCGTAATAATTGCAGATGCCTAAAATTTGTGCGTCAAGTGGAATCTGTTTTCCTCTTAACCCATAAATCCCTGTGCCGTCAAATTTTTCCCAGTGATACTTAATACTTTCAATAATTTTATCTGTATCCACCATATTTTTAATGATGTTTTCGGCCACTTCGTTTTGCTTTTTAACGATTTCTGGCTTTGAGTATAATTGCAATCCGCTAAGTTCCTTGATTTGGTCGTCCGACAAACCTATTTTTCCAATGTCATGGATTATAGCCGTATGCTCAAGTCGCTTTAAGTCAAGGTCGCTTGATTTTAGTTTCTTGCCAATCTCAACTGCATTATTTGCCACTCTTGAGGAATGCCCAGCCATTTTTGGATCACGCATATCAAGTCCCACCGTAAGTGCCTTGATTGTCTGGTCATAATTGCCTTGCAAGTCCATATATAGTTTTTCGTAGCGTTTGTATAGCGTTTCAAACCCACGTGATAAATCGGCAGATTTTTTTTCTTGTTCAAACGCTTTGATGGCTTCAATAACTGTCAGTGCCAAGTCCCTATTGTCCCAAGGTTTTGTTATGTAGCGATAAAGCCCAGCCCGATTGATTGCAGAAATGATTCCGTCAATAGACGAATACCCCGTTAGCATTATTTTTTTTATGCGTGGGTTTCTGTCTTTCACTTTTTCGAGCAACTCGTCGCCCTTCATGTTAGGCATGATGTAATCGGAGATAACTACCGAGACATCAACGCCTTCTTCTTCGCATTCATCTAAAATTGCTAATGCTTCTTCTGCACCCAAGGCTTTTTCAATCGTATAATTCTTGCCTACCCATTCAGTAAGTTGTTCAGCCAAAATGTTTAAAAGCATTTTTTCATCATCAACGCAAATTATTGTTGAACGTGACCTATCATTCATCGGTTACCCTCCTTTGTATTAGAATCTTCAAGTACAGGCAACCTAACAGTAAATGTTGTGCCAACACCGATACTGCTCGAAACCTCAATTGTGCCTTTATGTTTTTCGACTATCTTTTTACTAATGTCAAGCCCCAGCCCGCTGCCCTCACCCAAAGGTTTGGTTGTATAAAACGGCTCAAAAATATCTACAAGCTTACTTTCTTCAATGCCTGTTCCTGTGTCTATGACAGAAATTTTTAAGTTTCCATTTTCTTCGTGTGCCGAAACCGTGAGCGTTCCGTTGCCACCCATTGCATAAATTGCATTTTGTATCAGGTTCGTCCAAACTTGTGAAAGTTCGTCTGCATTGCCCTTGATTGTTTTTATGTTTTCATCATAATCAAGAACTATGTCTATTCCCGTTTTGATTTGATTATGATATAGAGTAAGAACGGTGTCAATAGTTTTTATCACGTCCATCTCGAGATGTTCGTCAGAAACTGTATTGTGCGAATATGATTTTAATGCAAATACAATTTTCGATACTTTTCCTGTGGCAACCATAATTGTTTCCGTGCCGACAATCAAAGTGGAAAGCCCACCGACCACACTCAAAATTTCGCATATCTTTGGATTCTTTAAAATATCGATTCGCTCTTTAATCTTTTCCATGTCACAAATTTCAAGCCTAACCAGTCCGTCTACAATCTCAGGTCCGCTTTCTAGTTCTATCTCTTCAAAATATTTTTTCAGAGCATTTTTCGCACGGCGAATGGTGACAGTCGAGTTCATTTCTCTAAGCGATACTGAAGCCAAGTTCACGAGTTCTGTAAAAATTTCGAACTCCTCCTCGGTGAAGTTCTTGCTGTTTTTCATTGCCGCTTTTAAAGTGTTTGAAAGCGAAGCCGACATTGTTTCTGCGGAAGCTTTGATCGCACCGATTGGCGTATTGATTTCATGGGCAACACCAGAAATTAATTGTCCCAAAATAATTGACTTCTCACGCATGACCAAATTGGATTGTGCATTCTTTAATTTGTTTAGGTTATCAACCGTGTTATTATAATTCTCAATGGAGCGAACAATATAAAGTTCAACCGCCGTATACAATCCAAAGCCGAGAGCCATAACAGACGAAATCGAATAGCAAACCGCTTGGTAATCAGAAATTCCAAGAACGAGTGTCTCAATCACTGCATCTATAAATAGTATCAGGATAAACGCAATAAAAACTTTGCGAGCTTCACTTGGTTTAAGCGAAAACAACCCTTGAATCAACGCCATGAACGTCCACAAAATTGCAATGCTCAAACCGTCTGAATATCCGCCGGTTAAAAGATGAACCATCACAGGTATAACGATACCCATAACAATTCCAAAGGTGGTATGCCTTCTTGTCATATTGATTGCATATCCCCCAATTAAAAGGGTGACACCTAAAAGCAATAAAGAAATCGCTATTTTTCCAAATAACGAAACATCGCTTGCTATTGCGTACATAGCAAAAGCAAACACCGCAACGATTCCACCAATGTGCATACCAATCGCTGCTTTGATGTTGCATTCATCAATTGGCATGAGTTGGTTGCGATATTTACGCATGATATAATTACATATAATCTCGTACGTTGGCATATTATACTTGGAATTTCTAAAGTTAAGAAAAATACAAGAAATAGCAGTTAACCCAAGAACAAAAAGAACCAAGTACGATTTATGCAAAACGCTATGGATTGGCACAAAAGTTGCAATGACCAATTCGTTGTACAATTTCTTATATGTAAGTGCAAAAGCAGCATTTTCACTTTTACCGCTAATGCAAGAAATATTCTCTATGAGCCTGTTTTTAAAATGAATCGTATCGTTCTCTTTTACAAAAACCTCATGAAACAGTTCTTTTGTAAAAGTCACATCAACGCCAGTTTCAATCATAATACTTGCTTCACTGTTAAACAAAACAGCAAACGTATCTTTTTTGTCGGCATTAATTTTTGATAACATACTATTAAAATACTTGTTATCCATTATGATTCCACAAAAGCCAATGTTCTCGCCTTTAAAAACAAACGGCCTGATGTAAATCAAAATATTTCTATCGTTGTATTTATCAGGCAAAGCAATCCACTGCGACTTAAAAAATTTTGACCGATCAAGCGTTTCTTCAAAATTCATGGAATAGCCTTGCTTAAATCCACTTTTAACTTGACTAAATTCAGTTGCTCCAAGCTGCCCAACATTTAAGTAATAGCCAATCAAGTTGTCATTATTGACAAGTTTGGATTTTAAAGAAGCATCTACAAGTTGTGTAAAATAACTCAAATCAACGCTATCAATGGTTAAGTCTTTGCTTGCCGAGCTAATTGTGTCGGCACTTGGATATATACTTTCTGTAAGCGTTGTGGTTTCAGCAAGCTCTGTTTCAATTTCTTTTAGTCCGTTTTCAAAGTCTGTAAATTTCTGATTCGAATTATGCAAAATATTTTTTGCCATTCCAATCGAAGTGTAATTTATGATTGGTACAATGGCAAGAACGGCAAGAATACCAATTACCGCAAACCAAAAGTTTTTCGAGTATTGCCCTAAAGTACTTTGAAACTTACCTTTTACCGACAGATCATCGTGATTTTTCGGCATATACGCACCCCATAAAAGTTATTTACCTAAAACGTTTTCAAGCAAATCCTCAATTTTATCCATAAGCTCTGTTTTGTCCCAAGGCTTCGCAACATAGGCAGACAAACCGCCATTTTCACGTGCATTGTTAATCGCTTCTGGATTGGCTTGCCCTGTGAGCATAATCTTCAATGTTCCTGGGTGTTTTCGGTGAATACGAACAATCAGTTCGTCGCCTTTCATGCCACGCATAAGCCAATCAGAAATAATTAAAATCACATTGACCGAATCTCCAACCAAGTCGTCAATAATTTCGATTGCTTCTTCGCCAGACATCGCCATCTCATAAATATATTTGTCTCCAAAGCGTTCGTAAAGCTGCTCCTCAAGACTCTTTATAATGATCTTTTCGTCATCAACACATAAAATCGCTTTTTTCATAAAATTTAACCGCTCCCAACAAAAATTATAAAAATTATTTTTCATTTAGAGTATAACATACCAAATTGCCGAAAACAATGGAATAATTTATTGTTTGCTATTGTTAAATAGATTATTTTTTAGTATCATATTAGAGGGTTCACTTTTTTATTATGAAAGATGAAAGCAAGGGAGTAAAAACTATGGTAGCAAACATACTGGTTGTTGGCGATAGCCCGACTTATATTAAATTGATGCAAAGCATACTCGAATCTGTTGGGCATACCGTAACAACGTGCTTGGACGGACGTGAGACTTTAACTATTTTATCCAAAGCCTCATATGACGTTATCTTGCTAGACGTAATTTTGAAAAACATTAGCGGTTTCGAAATTTTGAAGGACTTACAGGATCACGAAGATTATAAAGATATACCGGTAATTTTACTCACAGGCCTTGGCGACCCTGATTATGTGAAGCGTGGGCTTGATATGGGTGCCCTTGATTGTATAAAAAAACCTTGCGAAAAAACAGAAATCATTGCCCGCGTGAACGCAGCAAGACGAGTGAAAGAAAAACATGATTTGCTGCTTGAGTATGCCATCACCGATGTTTTAACACAAGTGCGTAATCGTGCATACATTGATAGAAAACTTAAAAATTTGACCGCCAATAAACACGAATACCCCAAGGGAATTGGATTTATCATGGCAGACTGCGATTTTTTTAAAAACATAAATGATACCTATGGTCACCAAGCCGGCGACATTGTTTTAAAAGGTGTTGCACAAGCCATCAGCCGAACTGTAAAAAACATTGACACGGTTGGTCGTTTTGGCGGCGAAGAGTTTTGTATTATCCTGCCTAACACGCATCTTGACGAAACGATTCTTGCGGCAGACCGTATCCGTAAAAATGTTGAGCGAACCTATTTTAATTTTGACGACAACGATGTGAACATAACCATTTCTCTTGGCGTGACACACACCGTTTCTGACGATCAACTTACACCATCAGACCTCATCGCCTTAGCCGATGTTGCCCTTTATCAAGCAAAGGACAATGGCCGAAACCGAGTGGAAGTTTCAAAAACAAATTAACTTTATTCGAAAGGGTTTTGTATGCAGAATTTTTCGTTTATTTTACTTTGTTTGGTTTTGCCGTATGCCTCAACCGTGCTCGGCGTTTTTGTTGCTACCTTTTTCAAAAATCCATCAAAGAGAACAGAAGAAACCATGCTGGGTTTTGCTGCCGGCGTCATGCTTGCCGCTTCCATCTGGGGACTGCTTCTTCCGTCCTTTGAAGCGGCGGCACACGATAAGTTTCAACTCGTATATGTGAGCTTGGGTTTTGTTTCTGGAATTTTATCCATTTTAGCCATCGACTTAATCCTTCCTCATGTTCATGCAAACAACCAAGTGGAGGGCATGAAAACCAAACTGCCACGCTCTTTTTTGCTTGTGTTCGCTGTTGCCATTCACAATCTGCCCGAAGGTCTTGCTATGGGTGTTGTTCTTGGTGCGGCGATGTTTGGCGATAACGCCATTTCCATTGGTTCTGTACTTGCCCTAAGCATCGGTCTTGCTCTGCAAAACTTTCCAGAGGGTATTGCCGTTACTTTTCCCCTCATAAAAGAAGGCTTCTCCCGAAAGAAAAGCTTTTTAATCGGCCAATTTTCAAGCATCGCCGAGCCGATATGTGCGGTACTTGGTATTTTTCTTGCTGTGTCTCTACAGAACATTTTGCCGGCTCTGTTGAGCTTTGCCGCTGGTGCTATGTTCTTTGTTATCGTTGAGGAGTTGATTCCCCAGTCGCAAACAGGCGAGAGCCATGCCGGAACATATGGGTTGCTTACAGGCTTTTGGCTCATGGCAATTATGGCGGTTGCACTTGGGTAAATTAATTTTCTATGAGTGAGTATGCCCATAAATTTCGCACTTGCGATTCTATCTGTTCTAAATCCCATTCCATGTTGCTCCGCTCAATACTGTTCGGATCGTTGACTAAAATTTTGACGTCTGATGTAATTCGCCCGAGCACTATAAAATGCCCTGTGGTGGTAAAATCACCCTTTTGCACACTGACGATGATGGGGTTTCCATTTTTTAAATGTTTAATAATTGTTGAAGAGTCCAAGTTTAGTTCAGTGGCTTGCAATCCAAAATGTTCCGCACCCTCCGACATGAGCGTCCAACTCGTAGATCCAGTTTCTTCATCCAAATAACCTTGCTCCGCACTGAACTCCGCAACCATTCGAGGATTAAAAGAAGTATTCCCCGTTAACCCTACTGCCACCATAGACAGGCATGTAGGACCACACCCATTAAGTGCCATCATCTCGTCCCCATACGAATCATATCCCCAGCGTTTGTCCCATTGCAAAAATAATGGAATCTCACCTGCTGTATCGTAGCTTGATAATTCTATTTCCTTTTTAGTTTCTCTTTCGGGATAACCCAATACAAAATCAATCGTTTCAGCATTTCTTAATAATAAATCCAAAATATCAGTCGGATACTCGATGATGTTCACAATTATATTTTTTACTTTTGGTTCTGATCTTTTCATTTGTTCAAGCGGCTCAATATATTCTTGGTTAACGTCTGTGTTTTTATTAACCGCAACATTTGAACAACCATAAAGAATTGACGACAGAAAAACAAATATAAAAAGCAATGCAAAAACAGTGATGACCATTAAAAATAAGTTGTTGGTTTTTTTCATATTGAACACTCCTTAAGTTTTATAAAAAAAAGAGTATCACAATCCATTTTACAGTTGTTGATTTTGGCTTGGGTTGCAAATGGGTTGCCCCAAACGTGTGGCACGAAATGACGTTTGGGGCATACTTTTTACGTTTGGGATTTTTTTAGGTTTTTTGAAATCTTTTGTGCTAAAATAAAAAAGGGAGTGATGAGTATGCTTGGAATAATCATTTGTGATGATGATAAATTTACGCTTGCGTTATCCACTAAGATGGCGAAGCAGTGTATAAACGAGAACGGATTTTCGGCTGATGTGGTTTGTATGAGTACAAGCTTTAAAGAGATCATCAGTTTTCTTAATCGAAACAAAGGCCTCTATCTTTATTTTTTGGACATCGACTTTGGAAAAGGCGAACTAAACGGAATTGATATGGCAAAATTAATTAAAGAGCACGAGCCACTTTCAAAAATTGTATTTGTGACTAGCCACGCCGATATGGGGATGAACGTTTTAAAAAGCGGTGTCGAAGCCTTCGGTTTTATCGAGAAAACAATGGAAGAACACAAAATGATTGCTGGCTATAAAAAATACATCGCCTTGGCGATAGAACGCACTGCTTCTTTTCTCCAAGAAAAGCCAAAGGACGAACAAAGTATACAGCTCATGGTTGGGATTGACGAATTTATTTCCTTGCCTATTTCCCAAATTCTTTATGTGGAGTCGGCAAAAACGGTTTCTCATTTTGTTTGTTATCATACTGTGGACGGCTCTTCCATTTCTGTAAGGGATACCATCGAGAACGTTCTCACTCATTTGGGCGATGGCTTCATAAAAAGTCACCGCTCGGTGGTGATCAACATAAGCCATGTGCTGTCCGTATCTGACGGCGTAGTAAATTTTGTGGGAGGCGAAACAGCGTCGTGCTCGTTTCGACTGAAAAACGAAATTATTAGAAAATGCAAGGTGGGACGTGTATGACACAAAGGTATATGGAACTCTACGATCGGGCGTTGCATTTTTTGGATACGCACAGGCTTCTTGTGATTGACCAAACATTGCTTTTTATTGGTTTTCTTGCAATCCTTCTTACTCTTCTGCTCAGTAAAAAGCTAAACAACAGAATATTTGACTTCCTTGCTTCTGCCTCTGTGCTTGCAGTCAGTTTCATTGTTCAGTTTGATCTGCTAGACGGTGCCGTTTCACGTGGCAGTGTTCTGATGATTGGCTTTGCCCTTGCGTTTGTTATGACTGTCACCATTTTTATTTTGGGTTTTATCAAACTCAAAGTGCTTGATTATATTTTGCTGTTTGCGGCGTTCCTTTTAATTGACCGCTATGCAACCATTCAATACTCTTTTGGAAACGCCTATTACAACCTGTTAATTTTTTTCGCAATCCTAGCCATTAGCAATAGTAGGCTTGGAAAAACTCGGGGGAGCCTTTTTCATATTTGGTTTTCGTTTATCATTACCGATATTCTTGGTTTTGTTTTCAACATTATCTATGACAGGGTGGTAAGACAAATTGGGTACTCTTTTGATTCCAACATTGACAAGCTTTTGTTTTGGGGTGTTTCAACCGCCGCCATCGTATCGGTTTGTCTGTTGCTTGTATATCTTCTTAAAACCACCTTCAAAAAATATTTTCATGAAATTAATCAAATGGGGCAGAATTACCCTCATATCGAAAAATATTTTGTAACAAACACAATCATTATCTTTGTGACTTTCATTGTGGTGCACCTCGTTTACACACAAAGATTCGGTTACTCTTTGAATATTTCTTATTTGATCACTGCATTTTCCATGTTTGCGTTATTATTTCAATTGTCGTTTTTAACACAGCTTTTTCGGGTCGCTTATTTAAAAGATAATTTGCAAAGCAAGATACAAGAAAATCAAACGCTTGCGCTCTATTCCTCAAACCTTGAAAAAAACTTGCATGACATGAGAGACATCAAGCATGACATTAAAAATATTTTTTTTACAATGGGCAACTACGTGGAGCAAAGCGACAACGAAGATTTAAAAGCGTATTACCAATCCAAGATCAAACCATTTGCAAACGATGAGATTTATAAAAACGATTTATACAGCAGACTCACGGCGATTGACAACGAGCAACTGAAAGCGTTCTTGTATTACAAAATAACGCAAGCGGTAGAAAGAAAAGTAATTGTCTCGCTTGAAATTTCGCAAAGCTACTCCACAATCAACGAGAAAATGGATTTTATTGACTTAATTCGTGTATTGGGTATTTTGCTTGACAACGCCATTGAAGAATGCATGACGCTTGTCGACGCCAAAATTCATATTAAAATCTCGAAAAACGAAAACCTAATTTCATACATCATTAAAAACACCGTTGACCCAACAAAAAAAGAAACAGGCATAAAAAAAGGCGTTTCCACAAAAGGCAGCGAGCGTGGCAGCGGACTCATTATTGTTCAAAACATCGTGGAGAAATATGATTTCTTGACACTGAACTCCTACTTTCAAGACGAGTTTTTTGTGCAGTGCTTAAATGAACACGGCGAATAAATCATTTCAGAAGTCAGAAAAACCATGTTTCTAGTCTGATTATTCTATACCTCTATTGTGAATTAGTATAAAAAATACTTTAATGATTGCAGCAAAGGGCCTTGCCAATCAAGCATTCAACCAAAACCAAAATAACGATAGGGGAAAAATATATGAGAAGCAAATTAATAACAGGTTTATCAGCAACCACTTTAATCAGTATGCTCATGGGGTCTTGGATGATTTTCAATCGTGTCTCCACCCCTACTCCTTCTAGCAAAAACTTTACGCTCAATGATTTACAGGGCAATGCCGTTTCACTTTCTGATTTTTAGGGCAAAACTGTGTATATCAAATTTTGGGCAACATGGTGTCCGAGTTGCCTAGGCGGACTGGAAGATTTTAAAGAATTGTCAAACCAATACAAAGATTCAGAAGATGTGGCAATTTTGTCCATGGTCGGCACGATGGGCTATGTCATGCTCGCACCCAATATGGGGAGTTCGAACAAAGTCGTTTTAGGAGATGATAAAATGAACGAAACACCACCCAGTCTACCGAAAAATCCAAACAAAAACATTTCATTTGATACAAGCAACCTACAGGATATTTATTTTGCTGGCGGCTGTTTCTGGGGTACAGAGGCCTATCTTGCAAGAGTCCCAGGCGTGTACGATGCAACTGTGGGTTATGCAAACGGCAACACCAAAAATCCAACGTATGAAGACGTGTGTACACGCAATACAGGCCATGCCGAAACCGTTCATGTACTGTACGACCCAGAAATAATCAGCTTAGAAAAACTAACCGAGCAATTTTTTAAGACGATCAACCCCACCAGTGTAAACAGACAAGGAAACGATATGGGCAGCCAATACAGATCTGGCATTTACTATGTAAATGAAACGGATAAAGACATCATCGCATCTGTCGTACAAGAGGAACAAACGAAATATGAGAAAGCAATTGTGACAGAGGTACTTCCACTAGAAAATTATTATCTGGCAGAAGAATACCATCAGGATTATCTGGAAAAAAATCCAGATGGTTACTGCCATGTCAGTTTTGATAGCTTAAATGATCACAGAACAGAAGACGTAACCGTTGACCCATCCCTATACACCAAACCGTCTGACGATGAACTTCATAAAAAACTATCGCCTGAAGAATATAACGTAACGCAAAATGCAGCAACCGAGCGTTCTTTCACGGGTAAATTTTGGGATAACACAGAAGTTGGACTGTATGTTGATGTTGCCACAGGAGAACCTTTGTTTACTCCCACTGACAAATTCGATTCGGGTTGCGGTTGGCCAAGCTTTACCAAACCGATTGATGATGAAGTGATTGTTGAGGAAAGTGATGAGAGCTTTGGCATGACAAGAACAGAAGTGAGAAGCAGAGTCGGCGATTCCCATTTGGGTCATGTGTTTGAAGATGGCCCCATTGACAAAGGCGGTTTGCGATATTGCATTAACAGTGCTTCACTTAAATTTATCCCTTATGCGGATATGGAAAAAGAAGGCTATGCCGAGTTTATAAAACTAATAAAATAATGGCACTCCATGCCGGAGCGTGATTATTTCGAATACGCAAGAGAAGCGTTGCGGCTTGGGGTGGACGATTACGGTCTCAAGCCGATTTCAAAAAATGAAATTGAACAAATTTTAAAGACCGCCATCGAAAAATTAAAAGAGCAAACCAAAAGCAAAGAACTCCAAAAAGCCGTTGGGTTTGTTTGTCCAGATAATTATTTTTTGCCAACGGAACCCATGCTAAAAGGCGAGACGCTTAACCCCGAGAAAGAAACTTCCAGTAACAAAAAAAATTCCAGTGGCGTTGGCTTAAAAAATGTTGCCATGCGTGTGCATTTGTTTGGCTGTGAAAATTGTGGCATCGTCATAAACAGTTCTCTCTACGTTGGAACAAATGTAAAACTGATTTTCCCTAATCAAACTTTTAAAGTTGTCTAATATAAACTTTGAAGTTTGATTTTTTTTGTTTAAAATTAAAAATAAGTCCTTGCAATTCATTTTTACTTATGGTAATATTCATCTTACAGACACGGAAATCGATTTCCATATCTGAATCTATGTGCAACTCTTATAATTGAAAGGGGTATGTTATGAAGAAATTTATTGCAACAATCTTAACAGCAGCTATGGCTGTCTCCGCACTCACCGGTTGTTCCGCTCCGGCTCCAAAAGAAACATCTGCTGCGGCTCCTGCACCCGCTGCCGAAGCTCCAGTTGCTCCGGTTGCTGAAGCTCCCGCTCCAAAAGAAGCTACCGCTGACCAACTCGAAGGAACACTTAACATCTGGTCGTTCACAAATGAAGTTCAAGTTTTCTCGCTTGCCTTCCGTGAGAAATATCCAAAAGTAAATGTGCAGTACACAATGATTCCTATGACAGACGGTGAGTACCAAACAAAAATTAAATCCGCAATCCAAGCGGGCGATGTTCCTGATGTTATCGTTCTTGAAGCAACTTTCGTTAAAGAGTATGTTGAAAGTGATATGCTGATGGATTTAAACGAGCTTCTTCCGCTGGCAAAAGAGAACGAGACTTACCAAGGCGTTCTTGACGTGGGAACAAGCAATGGCGTTGTAAAAGCATACAGCTATCAATCCACTCCGGGTGCAGTTTTCTACAGAAGAAGCCTTGCCAAAGAATATTTTGGCACAGACGAACCAGCGAAAATACAAGAACTTTTATCTGACATGAGTAAGTTTGAAGCTGCTGCAAAAGTGGTAAAAGAAAAATCAAACGGAAATACATACATGGTTTCATCAACAGGCGATTTTACAAACCCAGTATTTAACGTAAGAAGCAAACCTTGGGTTGTTGATGAAAAACTCGTGATTGATGACAAAGTGTTAGAACTTATGGACACTTGCAAAAACTTTAGACAAAACGGTTATGAAGCACAAGCTACACAGTGGCAAGAAGGCTGGTTCGCTGGCATGAAAGACACATTAACAGATGCTTCTGGTGCTCCTAAAAAAGTATTTAGCTATTTCTTACCAACATGGGGACTTCCTTATGTTCTGATGCAAAACGGCCCTGAAACTGCTGGCGACTGGGCTTGCATCGACGGTCCTGTTCCTTATAGCTGGGGCGGTACTTGGCTTGGTGCAATGAAAGATGCTAAAAATGCTGACATGGCAAAAGAGTTTGTTCGTTTCTCAGCTCTTAACCAAGATACACTTAAAAATTGGGCACTTGGCAAATATACAAACGAGTACCTCAAGAAAATTGACCCATCCATCGGCGACACATTGGCTCAAGGCCCTGGCGACTTCGTTTCTAGCCGCAAAGTTGTAAACGAAATCATTGGCGAGTTCGATAATTCAGAGACAACAAAATACTTGGCTGGACAAAATTCTTACCGTGGTTTTGCTGCTGCTGCTGAAAAAGTAAATCTTACTCTTATGCAAGGCACAGACGATGCAATCCAAAGAGCACTGGCAGATCCACTTAACGCTTACGCTTCTGGCAAAGCAACAAAAGAAGAAGCTTTAAATCAATTTAAAGATGCTGTAAGAGCAGCTGTTCCAGATATTATTGTAGAATAATGCATTCGGGGCGTTGCAAAATTTTAATTTTGCAACGCCCCTTTAAAAATGTGGTCGGAGGGAAGTAAATGAAAAAGACTCTTGGCGGTATCGAAAAAAATCACTACGGATATTTATTTGTTGCACCGTTCGTTTTAGGTATTTTGATTTTCACGCTTTACCCTGTTTTTTACACGTTATACCTTGGCTTTACCAACACAACCATCATGACCAAGACAAACGATTTTGTCGGGATTGATAACTATAAAAAATTGTTTTCTGATAAAGTATTTTTAAATTCAATTATTACCACTTGGAAACTTTGGCTCTTAAACTTTATTCCACAAATTGGAATCGCTCTGCTGTTTTCAGTTTGGTTTACATCAACACGCTTACGATTGAAATTAGTCGGCTTCTGGCGAACATTATTTTATTTGCCCAACCTTTTAATGCCAGCCACCATCGCCGTTTTATTTAACACGTTTATCAGTTATTACGGACCTGTAAACCAGTTTCTTGTTCGCACTGGTTTATCCTCCGAAGCAATTGATTTCTTGCGTTTTGCCCCTTTTATGCAAGGCACAGTAATTTATATCCAGTGGTGGATGTGGTTTGGCTCAACAATCATCATCTTAACCGCTGGCATGACATCCATATCACCTTCATTATATGAGTCTGCTATGGTTGACGGCGCATCATCTGGACAAATGTTTTCAAAAATCACTTTGCCGCTGCTCAAACCCATTTTGCTTTATACGCTCGTGACTTCACTCGTCGGCGGTATGCAAATGTTTGATATTCCGTTTATGCTGACAGACGGACGTGGTTCACCAAACTTCTCGCTCATGACCATGAACGTAAATATGTATTCGAGATTTGCTTCCTCCAAAGGGCATATCGGTATGGCGGCTTCCGTTGGCGTTTGTATCTTTGTCATCACGACAGTCGTTGCTCTGATTATCTTCCGTGTTCTTCGCACGAAAGACGAGAACGAGGTCAAAAAAACTAAGAAAGCGAGGGCGTTATAATGAATTATACTACTCGAACCAATATTTTGCGGTTTATATGTTATACCGCACTCGTCATTGTTTTGATTCTTTGCATCGTTCCAGTTTGGTTGCTGTTTGTCAACGCAACTCGTTCCACACCAGAAATTCAAAGCGGCATCAGTCTTCTGCCTTCGACGCATCTCGCTGAAAACTGGTCGATTCTTACCAATCGTGGCTTTAGCATTTTTAGAGGGTTATCAAACTCGGCGATTATTGCAGTTGGCTCTACTGTTTTAACAGTTTATTTCTCACTGATGACCGCTTACGCCATTGAAGTGTACAACTTTAAGTTTAAGCATATTATTTATTCACTTGTTCTTGTACTTGTTATGCTTCCGATGCAAGTTGCCATCATAGGTTTTTATCAATATATGTCGATATTGAAATTGTTAAATACTTATATTCCACTTATTCTTCCAGCAATTGCCGCACCTTCTACTGTGTTTTTTGCGAAACAATATTTAGAAGGTTGTGTAATCAAAGAACTGATCCACGCTGGGCGTATCGACGGCTGTTCAGAACTTGGCATCTTCCACAAAATTATGTTGCCAATTGCTGCGCCCGGTGCATTCACCATGGGAATCTTTGCCTTTGTTGGTTCTTGGAACAACTTCTTCACACCATTTATGATAATTTCAAAAATGGAAAAGTTTACGTTGCCAATGCTCATAAAAACACTTCGGGGTGACGTGTATCGCACCGAGTACGGCAGTATTTATTTGGGCCTTGCCTTATCTGTTGTTCCTGTTATTTTCGTATATATTTGCTTCTCAAAATATATCGTAAGCGGCATGGCAATGGGTGCAGTAAAAGAATAGTCATATTAATTCGAAACCGAAAGGGCTGTTATCATGATTAAAAATCCTGTTTTGTCTGGCTTTCATGCCGACCCTTCACTTCTTTATGTCGATGGAACTTTTTATATAGCCAACTCAACTTTTGAGTATTTTCCTGGTGTAAAAATTTCAAAATCGACTGACCTCGCCAATTGGGAAACTGTGTGTTATCCGCTTGACCGTGACAGCCTCCTCAACATGGAGGGCAACCCCAGAAGCTGTGGCATTTGGGCACCTTGCTTAACGTTTGACAACGGAATGTTCTATCTTGTTTATACCGATGTAAAGAGTTGGGCAGACGGCCCATTTAAAGATACACCAAACTATATTACCACCGCCAAAAATATTGAAGGCCCGTGGTCTGACCCTGTTTATATAAACTGCTCGGGATTTGACCCATCATTGTTCCACGACACAGATGGACGAAAATATTTTGTTAGCATGGAATGGGATTACAGAAAAACCGGTGCGGAGCAATTCTCTGGCATTTTAGTTACAGAGCTTGATCCAGTTTCTCTAAAACCTATTAAAGAACCTGTGAAAGTATTTTTGGGTTCGGAACGTGGACTTGTGGAAGGCCCTCATATGTATAGAATCGGTGAATATTATTATTTGTTCACAGCAGAGGGCGGAACTACTTACGAACACGCCGAAACCGTTGCTCGGTCTAAAAATTTGTTTGGCCCGTATGAGATGCACCCGAACACACATTTGGTTTGTACGGAAGATTTCCCAAATGCACCAATCCAAAAAACAGGGCATGGCGCCATGGTGCAGTCTAGCGACGGACGTTTTTGGTTTGCTTGCCTTTGTGGTCGTCCAATCGGGGAACACAGACGTTGTCCACTGGGAAGAGAAACTTCTATCAACGAAGTGATTTGGGAAAACGATTGGCCATACCTTAAAAATAAAACCACGCTCGTTGATTTAGAATTCGAAGGATACGGCGAGAAAATTGCTTACACAGGAACAGACTACAAGTTTACGGATAAGAATTTTTGGCTTGATTTCCAATCTGTAAGAAGCAAATCAAAAGCAGAAGTGACAGGCGGCGGTGCTCTTAGAATTTTTGGTGGCAACGCACCAACAAGCAACTTTGAACAGAACTTACTTGTTCGCCGCCAAACGGATTTTAATTTTACCGCAACAACCTCGTTTCAATTGTACGGCAAGAGCTTTCAAAAAATGGCGGGGCTTGTGTACCGTTATGACGAGTACACCAATTATTTCTTGCGTGTGGCTTACGATGAAGAGAAACAACAGAACTGCTTAGGACTTCTTAGCTTTATTAAATCCGAGTTTTCCATGCCGATTTCTGAAATTCCTGTGGGCAATGGAACCGTTTATTTAAAACTCACTGTAAAAGCCAGCACAGGCACTTTTGCGTATTCACTTGACGGCGAAACCTACACTGATATACAATACACGGTAGACGCAACCACTTTATCTGACGAGTTCGCAACACCACTTGGGTTTACAGGTGCATTTGTTGGCATGAACTGCGTGGATATTTGCGATAAAACTGCTTATGCGGATTTCTATAGTTTTTCGTATAGAGTAGACTAAGGTGTGAACTATCAAATGGCAGTAACCATATATGACGTGGCAAAGCGGGCGGGTGTCGCCCCTGCCACTGTTTCAAAAGCACTCAATAATTATGCGGGCGTGAGTAAAAAAACGTATCAGCATGTCATGGAAACAGCAAAAGCCATGGACTTTACGCCAAACAGCACGGCACGAGCACTTATTACCAAAAAGTCTTGGTTGGTTGGTATGCTTTTTTCTGAAGAGCTTGCAACAGGCATCAAACATCCCCACTTCTCAAGTATCTTGAGCAGTGCTCAAATTCAGCTTTCAAAGGCTGGGTATGACGTGGTTTTTATTACCAACTCACTTGGTGGCGAAAAAATGACTTACTCGGAGCATTGCAAGTATCGAGGGGTTGACGGCGTTTTAATTGCTGCAAGTTGGGAATTTATTGAGGACGTGCAGTGTATTCTTGATTCGGACATCAACTGCGTTTCGGTTGAAATGCCGTACGAGAATAAATTTTCTGTACTCTCGGATAATTACGGCGGAACAACTGCCGCCATGGAATATTTATACGACATGGGGCATAGAAAAATTGCACACATCGCCGCACCGATAAAAAGCTTGGCTGGTGGTGAACGTTACCAAGGCTATGTTGATTTCTTAAAGCATAAAGGTTTAGCACATCACGAAAACTGGATTGTTGAATGTGAAGATTTCTCACCGCAAGCAGGTGTTGTTGCCGCACGAAAATTAACAGCACAATGGGGCGATGATTTGCCCACAGCAATTTGCTCGGCATACGATGAATACACCCTAGCTGCCATGAGCCATTTTTCGTCCATAGGCATAAAAATACCCGACGATATTTCTATCATCGGGTTTGACGATTTACCAAGTGCAAAACTCGCCAACTTAACCACAATCAGACAAGAGCGTGATAAAATCGGCTGTACCGCCGCAGACTTGCTCATCGCTCAAATGAAGAAAGAGCCAATCAACGAGTCGTTCGATGTTCGAATCAAAACAGAACTCATCGAGCGAGGTACCGTTATAAAAATTAATTCGTGTCAAACAAATAAGTAATGCTCGATACAACATCGTTCTCAATCAAAAATTGGAGCGATGTTTTTCCTTTTTTGTAAGTGTATAAGCCCATATCGTCTTTTACATCGTCACCATACATTTCCTTGACCGCTGCAAGTGGAGTTCCGATGGAAATTCCCTCTGGGGTTTGGCTGCTGTCGTCCACAAGTGCAACCGATAAAATATAATCGTCGCTACCCTGTGGATAGGTGTAAACTTCAAATCCATTGTAGTAGTAGGTTTTATCAAGCCCCTCAAAGGCACAGCTCGCCGCTTCAAAATATTCTGTTGGCTCACCCAAGGCTTTTATGATTTCGTCGGCACGCGCGCCAAGCTTAATATCCACACCTTTTGCTGTGTACACAAACCCATCATAACTTGGCTCGGCCTGTGCTGTTTTGTTTTGTTCTTCTGCCACTTTTTGTGGCTCTGGTGCAGACGTTTGCTCCGCTGGTTTTTCCGCCGCACAACCCACGAGCATAAATGCCGCCACTAAACTTACTATTGTTTTTTTCATTTCAACCGCCCTATTCTATATTTTTAACAAAGAAAGTGAGAACTTTTCCTTTTACATCAATTTCTGCGAGCTGTGCTTCTCTCATATTATCATATGATTTTTCTTTTTTTGCCCAAGCTTCGCTTGTTGCAGTGTCACTACGCATATCTTTGAGTTTGAAATTCTCCACAAGCTCACGTCCCAAATACTCGGACATTTTTTCTGCCCCTGTTACGTTCAAGTGAAGCCCAGCATCGTATGTGTCCACACTTAAATCGATGCCGATGCTCTCCATGTTTTCTAATGTGTTTAAATATAACAAGTCATTCTTTTTTGCGTAATCCACCATTTGTTCTTCCCATTCTGGATACCAGTATGGGTAAATGCTCGGTGCTTTTAACAACACCAGTGGAATGTCATTGGCTTTGCACAGTGCGGTGATCTTATCGAGATAGGCATAGCTGTTCTCGCCAAACTGATAGTTGTTTAGTTTTTTGCCAACAGGAATTTTTCCCACTGGTTTAATATCGTTTCGCATCATAAACCCGTTATGGGATATTTTTTCCTTCTGAAAATAATACGTGAAGTCGTCGGAGCTGATTTCTCTCCACCTGTCATGATAACGCAGAATCGGAAATAAATATGAAATTAGCGTTTCCTCTTCGGTCATGGACGCAAGAATCGAGCCGACCTTTGAGCCAGACCACTTCATGCCGTCAATACTCATTCGGTTGTACGCTTCGTTTTGCGGCTCGTTGTATTTCATGGCAAGCACACTAAACACCACGACTTCTGGTTTTTCATACCGCAATGCGTCCTCCAAAAGATAATACGACTGCCAAATGAGCTGTTGTGCCGAACCTCTTATGTATGACGTTATGCCGTAGTCTTGCCAAAGTTTTACAGGCGAAATATTTTCATACACTTCGCAGTCTCCAACAAACAAAACTTGGTGTTTGTTTTTCTTGACATCTGCATAATATTCCTCAATCAGCGAACCCTCATACACGCCAGCCATATATTTTGGCATGAACAGTTGCTGTAATGCAAACAGTGAGAGAACGCCTATTAGTATTGCCGCAACTTGAGAACCTCGCATCAAAAAATTCCTTTCCAAAAAACTCATTAGAACTGGTTGTAAATAAACTGGCTCGAGTCATACCCGATTCCATACACGCCAAACACGATAATAAATAAAACCAAAGCAGTGATGATGCTATACCTTACAAGCGACGGAAGCTTTGCCAAATAATCCCTTGCACCACAAATGTTATCGCCATGATGTTGCAAGTACGAAACCACAAACGTCAAGCAAATTGCAAAAATGAGAACGGCATAGTCAAGTGTTGAAAGTCCAAGGTTTGTGACACCCTCAGCAATAAACTGGTCAAAACTAAAATTTGTGAGAATCGACAAATGTGCCGTTACGGTTGTTTTTACACTGGCATAACAATCAAAACTTCTAATGAAGCACATGAGCCAAAACGTTTTAAAAATTTGAACACAGCCCCAAGCAAATGTTTGGGTGAATTTTAATTTTCCAAATTTGTTAAACAGAGGTTCAAATTCTTGGCTAAGAATAATAAACACGCCGTTTGCCAAACCCCAAACGATAAAGTTCCAGCTTGCCCCATGCCAAAATCCTGTGGAAAACCACACGACTAACGTGCAGAGGTACACGGTTGCCCGCTTGCCGATATAATCGCCGCAATATTTTCTTGAAAGTGTTGCGAGTTTCAACATCGGTCTACAAACTGAAAGCGGATAAAACAAATATTCTCTAAACCACGCACCCATGGTGATGTGCCATCTTCTCCAATACTCCATGATGGATTTTGAATAAAATGGGTGGTTGAAGTTTTCTTTTACTTTGATTCCCAGTGCTTCTGAAATACCAATTGTGATGTCGATGCCGCCAGTAAAATCCGCATACAGCGTAACCGCATAAAAAAACATGGCGAGTAAAACATAAATGCCTTGGTATTCCGCTGGGTTTGAAACCAGTTCACGAGTGGCAATGAGCAATCTATCTGCAATGACAAGTTTTTTAAATACACCCCAAATAATTCTTTGCACACCATAAGAAAAAGTTTTTGTTTCAAAATTATGCGGTGTACAAAGCGTTTCGTTTAAATCATCAAATCGACTGATTGGCCCTTGAATAATTTGTGGAAAAAACGACGTGAACAACGCAAACTTAAATACATTTGGCTCGGCTTTGTACTTGCCCCTGTACACATCAATGATATAGCTCATGGTTTTAAATGTGTAAAATGAGATGCCGAGCGGAAGCAAAAAGTTTAAGAGTTGTAACTCGCCTGTTTTTCCAAAAAAATCAAGCACGGAGTTGACATTGCCAATAAAAAAGTCAGTGTATTTCACAACACCAAGGATTCCAAAATTTATAAATAAGCAAAGCAGCAAGTATTTCCATCTCTCCGATTTAACGGTTGCCTTGTAACTCTTTTTTTCTTCCTTGGACAGTGTTTCTTTGTTTTGTTTCAGATATTCTTCTTGTCTATCATGGATCGAACTGATTTTTCGTCCGATTGCGTATGTACTCACAATGGTTAAGCCGATGTAAATCAAGTTGCTCACGCCCGAAAGTGCATAGAAAATAAAACTCGCAAGAAGCAAAAGCTTCCATTGATACGCTTTGGGGATTGTGTAATACAAAACAAAAGTTACGACCAAAAACAGGGTAAAGCTAAACGATGTAAAGAGCATAATTCACCTTATTCGTCCGACAACTTTTCGATTAATGCATGAAGGGCTTTTGCGGAATTAAAGTTTACTGGAATAATTTGTTCGGCTGGAATCTGCACGTCCATTTCCTCGCTGATTTCTGCAATGATCGAAATAATGTCAAACGAATCTAGGATACCATCGTCTATTAAATGCTCATGGTTATGAAAGTCAACATCAGGGTGCAAGTCAGATAAAATCTTAATCAATTCGTCCATAAATTTTCTCCCTTTGGTTTTAGCTCAAACCTTGCTTGAGCAAATTGCGGTCTATTTTTCCGTTTGGTGTAAGCGGCATATTTTCTAGTTTAAAAATTTGGTTTGGAATCATATAACGTGGCAGCTTTTCTTTTAAGTATGTAGTGACCTCGGGTTTTTCGCAATCCCCCACGTAATACAATATGATTTTCTTGCTCGCATTATCAAAAATACAGCAAGTGGAGCTGATTCCATCTTTCATGTTTAGAGCCAGCTCGATTTCACCAAGCTCAATGCGATGCCCCATGTGTTTGATTTGGTAATCCTTGCGTGATACAAAAACAAGTTCGCCCAGTTCGTTAAACCGTCCCAAGTCACCTGTTAAATAAATCAGTTCTGGATACGCTGTCACAAGTGGATTTTGTATAAAGCTCTCACTTGTTTTCTCGGCATTGTTGTAATAGCCAAGGGTTAAGGCTGTTCCCCTTATACAAATTTCGCCGACACCATTTGCTTCTGTTACTCGCTTGTTGTCCTCAATTAAAATAATTTCTGTATTGCAAAACGGTCTGCCAATCGGAATCACTTCATCAAGTGCGAAATCCCTGTTAACTTCAAAGTAACAAGACATTCCTGTTGCTTCTGTCGGGCCGTATAAATTGATAAACCTCGTCTGTGGCAAATGCTCACGCCAAAGTTGTAGTTGCTTAATTGGGAACACTTCACTGCCAAACGCAATTGTCCGCAGATACTTTGGAACAATGGATTTGAATGTGCCAAAGCTCGACACAAGTGTTAAGGCAGAAGCCACCCAACAAATTGTATTAATTTTATTTTCGTTTAAAAACTCCAAAAGCTTAACTGGAAACATAAACAATTCTTTGGGGACAAAGTAAGTGGTTGCCCCAAATTTAAAAGTCGGGAACAGTTCTTTTAAGCAAGCGTCCACATAAAGCGGTGCTTGGTTTCCAAAAATCGTATCGCTGTCAATTTTTAAAACAGAGGAAAGCTGTTCAATATAATCAATGACCGAACGGTGACAAGCCACAACGCCCTTGGGTACTCCTGTTGAACCAGACGTAAATACAACATAAATCGGGTCAATATCAATGGCTAGATCTCTAATTTTTAAAAGTCGTACATCATCAATTTCGGTTTCATAAATTTCTTCGTATTGAAAAAGTTCGCCAGAAAAATCTAGCCCATCAATTGACTTGACCGAATCCGCATCACAGATCACCGCACGGGGGTTTAAGCTTTTAAAAATAAGTTCGATTCGGTGGCGTGGCATTTCATCATCAAGTGGGACATAAAAATTTCCGCTGTTGATAACGCCAAAAAAAGCCGCAACTGTCTGTGGCTTTTTGCTCATAAAGACAACAATCGGTTCTTTGTAAAAGTTCCGTTTGGCAAGAAACGTGCCAATGCTTCTGGCATTCGTATGGATTTGCTTAAAGGTAAGTGCAACGCCGCTTCCAACAAACGCTGGTTTATCGGGGCAAGTATTTACAATTTCGTCAACATAACTCATTACATTTATTTGCATTTTACACCGCACCTCTCAAGTGATTTCGCCGCAAGAACTTCTAGTGCGTCTATATAGGTTTCGTTTAAATGATGTTCCTTGTTGATAATCGAAAGCTCTGTACAGCCAAGAATTATTTTTTCTGCCCCGCTTTTACTCAAGCTTTCCGCAACAGCCGAAAAATCGAATAAACAAATGGGTTCATCGGCTTTTATATTATAGATCGTTTCCATCACTTTATTCTGCATGGGTACATCAGGAACAATCGTTTTGATGCCGCATTCAGAAAGCTTTGTCTGCAAAAAACCACTTCGTATCGTGCCTGTGGTTGCGAGGATTCCCACGCTTTTAATATTTTGGTTTTGCAAATGCTCGCACAAAGCGTCCACCATATTGATAATCGGTAGGCTTGTACTCGCTTGCAGCTCATCAAAAAAATAATGAGCCGTCACGCAAGGCATAGAAACAAATTCCATTCCAGCATTTTCTAAAACCTTGATTGCATTTTTAATCGGCACAAGCGGACTTACATCGCTTTCGCCAAGCATAAACGCCGTCCTATCTGGCGTATCAGGCACAGAGTACAACAAAAGCTCAATGTGTTCTTGATCCTTTTGTGCGTCTGTCATTTTTGTGAGCAGTTCGTAAAAGTACGCACTAGCCAGCGGCCCAAGACCTCCTACTATGCCTAGCTTTTTCATTTTAATTCCTCCAGATATTGATCTGCCGTCTACTGTTCAACTGAAAACGAATAGAGCGTTTTATCATAAACATAATAATTGTCTCGTCTTTCAGCAGTGTACTTCTCCGCTTGTGATTCTGTAAACATACAACCGTTAAACACAGTTCTGTATGGGGTTGAATCATAGTGATACCAACCTTCGCCCAGATTGACAAGGCTCCAGAAATGCCTTGCACGCCCACCCATGCGGGTCACCGGAATATTTTCGATTCCCACTCGGTTCATGAGTAGTTCGGACACCGCATAAAAAGTGTAGCAGTCACCCTTATGTATTTTAAACGCACGATAAGCACCCAGTATCACAGAGTCTTTACTTCCCGCCGAAACATAACTGACATGTCCACGCACCCAAGCGTAAATCGCACGTAGTTTTTCTTCTTGGCTCATGCCTTCGTTTACAATTTTTGATAGAACTTCATCAGCCATTGCATAAATGGCATCATCTTCTGGATTTGTCACTGTGATTGAACCTTTGCTGCTTGTCTTGTTTCCCGCAAGGTCTGTTGCCGAATAACTTACTTCATACTTACCCGCTGTGGATAAATCCACTTGGGAGCTGTCCACTTGTAGTGCAATCGGCTCGCCACTGTTATCACGAACCGTCACGCCTTCTTTGTAAGAAACCGAGGAGTTAATGTGACAAGTTTTATCCAAGTCTCCTGTAATTAGTGGGGCTTCTGTGTCGTCATTCACTTTGAGAAGTGAAGTCACTTTGTTTTTGTTGTTCGCACTGTCGGTTAAAACGATGTCAACACCATGCTCGCCCACTTGCATAAAGTTCGGCTCCACATCAAATGTGATGGCCACTTCCGATTGGTCGAACACAGCTTTTACAAAGTCTGCCGCTTTTAATTTTTTGCCTTTATAAACCATTTGGCTTACCGCTTCTGCGGTGGGTGCTGTTGTGTCCACCACCCTAAATTCTGTTTGACCTTGATTTTTGCTTTCGTCGGCGATTTCAATGATGACTGGGATTGTATTTACTTTTGTAAAATCGAATTTTACTCGATTAGCAAAATGAAGCGTTATGCCGTCCGACCCTTCAAAACTTTCGATAAAGTCACGTGGCATAACCTCATAACTTCCGCTTCCGGCTTCAACAGATAGAAAAGGCTTGAGAATTATGACCGATAAATTTGCTTTTAACTTGGTTTCGTTTCCGCCTTGGTCTGTGAGCGAAAGTTCAACTTCTTGCGTTCCCGCTTTGTTAAAATCGGGTGGTGTTACAAATTCTGTCGAAACGTCCGTACCATCCACAATGTTTTTTACAAAGGTATTTGCAATCAATGCAGTGCCTGCAAATATTGTTTGGTTAACCGCTTCTGCAGTCGGCGAAACAGTATCTTCAATTATCAATAGAGAACTGTATTTTTTTCTGTCGGCTAGCAACTCAACTTGTGTTTCGCCAACTTTATTCATATCAATCGTACTTATATCTGCTGCGTACTTATAAACGACTTTGCTATTTTTTTCGGTATGAAAAAACTCGGATGCCTCGGGAAGTTTTGTCCCCACTTCGACAGTTAAATCTTTTTTGGGCGTTCCACCTCTCGACCATAAAAAAAACGCTAAAGCCCCAAGGACGAGTAACGCTAAAACGGATAGTATAACCATGTAAATGTGCTTCTTCTGCATACAATCTCACTGACCCTTTTCTGTTTAAAAATGAATTGCTTTTACACAAAAGTGATTATATCAATCCAAATTCGCATTGTCAAATTTTGTTGCAAGATTTTAAAAAAATACTCGATTTATTTTCTTTCTTGGCATATTGTAATTTGATTTTGGCTGTGCTACAATGTTACGAATTTTGAGAGGAGAGAGACTATGCTTACTTTTTTAAAAAATGATCCAGAGTTTCAAATGCCAGCTTATAAGAAAATTATTCTCGGTGTTCAACACACATTTACAATGTTCGGAGCCACTGTACTCGTGCCTATTTTAACTGGTATGAATATTTCAGTGGCTTTATTTATGGCCGGAGCATCTACGCTTATTTTTCACCTCTTGACAAAGGGCAAGGTTCCCGCTTTCATGGGCTCGTCATTTGCTTTTATTGCTCCGACGCTTGTGGTTTCTGCCATGCCAAATTACGGACTGCCCTACGCCCAAGGCGGAATTTTTGTCGCTGGTATTATTTATTTGATATTTGCCCTTCTCATTCACTTCTTCGGTGTTCAAAAAATACTTGATTTCTTCCCACCTGTTGTCAACGGTTCCATTATTGTCATCATCGGCCTTATGCTTGCCCCCACCGCCATTAACATGGCAAAAACCAACTGGATGCTCGCACTTGTAAGTTTTTCAGTTGTTGCCGCCGTCAGCGTCTTTGGGCGTGGATTTCTCCAAATTATACCAGTCATTCTCGGCTTGCTTGCTGGATACTTTGTTGCCGTCTTAACCGGCAACGTGGATTTTACTCGGGTAATCGTTGCCGATTGGTTTGGGTTACCAAAGTTTACAATTGCAAAGTTTGATTTAACCACAATTATGATTATCGCTCCTGTTGCCATCGCCACCATTGTTGAGCACATCGGCGGCATCATGGCAATCAGTGCTACGTGCAACAAGGATTTTGCAAACGAGCCAGGGTTGCACCGCACAACGTTTGGCGATGGAATTGCCATTTGTGTTTCTTCTGCCTTTGGCGGCCCAGCCGCAACAACCTATGCAGAAAACACAGGCGTCTTGGCACTCACAAAAGTATTTAACCCCCAAGTCATGCGAATCGCCGCAGTCATTGCCATTTGCTTGGGTGTTTTGCCAAAGCTCGGTGCTCTGATTCAAACCATTCCAGAAGGGGTTGTGGGCGGTATCTCCATCATCTTATTTGGAATGATTGCCTCCATCGGTACTCGAACCTTCGTAGAAAACAAAGTTGATTTTACAAAATCGAGAAATTTAATTGTTGCTGCTGTCATTTTCGTTTTAGGACTTGGTGGTGCCGTTGTTCCTGTTAGTATCGGAGAAATAAATTTCACCATTCAAGGAATTGCATTGGCAGCAATTGCTGGTATCTTCCTTAATAAGGTCTTGCCACAAGATAGATAATCGCTTGATTTCCTTGTAACTTATGAGATGCTATGTTAAAATCATGGCATCTGTTTTTTTATTGTTTGCTTTATGGAGGAGTTCGAATGAAAAAAATTATTGGAGCAGTTTTGGCAGTCACCATGTTGTCCGCCTCGGTGCTCGGGGCTCAATCAAAAGATATATACCTTTACACAGGAATGAAAAATGATGGGGACTTTAAAAACGCACTTTACTCGCAATCAGGAATCTTTGTTGCAAATGAAAAAATATTTGTTGCCGACACGTACAACGACGCTTTGCATATTTTAGAAGGAACCGATTCAAAAATAATTGGTAAATCCGGCTCAAGTTTAATCTCTTACGAGTTATCCGGCGGTTTTTTAGATGGAAGTGAAACCACGGCAGAATTTCGCAAGCCCACCGATGTTGCCGTAAGCCAAGGCGGAGATGTGTATGTTTGTGATTCTGGAAACAACGTCATTCGCAAACTCTCAAAAGGAGTTGTGTATACAGTTTCTGGAAGTGGAAAAGCCGGCTATAAAAATGGAAAAGAAAGTTCCGTTATGTTCAATGCACCATATTCACTGGCGATTGCCCCTGATGGAAAAATATATGTGTCCGATACTCTAAACCACTGTATCCGTGTGATTGAAACTTCGGGCGAAGTTAAACTTTTTGCGGGTAAACCTGAAACAAGCGGCTTTGCCGACGGAGATTTACTTTCTGCACAGTTTTTTGAACCATGCGGGATAACAATTGGAAACGACGGTGCTATTTATGTTGCGGACTCGGCTAACCACGCCATTCGAAAAATTTTAAATAACAAAGTCACAACCGTTTGTGGAAAGCCCCAGAACCTAGATTCTGAAAGCGGATACTATGACGGCGGATATGTGGACGGTGCTGCTGCCAGTTTTAATTTTCCTAAAGACCTAGCCGTTACAGACAGCGGAGACATTTATGTTGCCGACACATTAAACCATGCTGTACGCCTCATTAAAAACGGAGCAACCAAAACCATAGTTGGAAACGGCGAGCCCGATAAATTTTACTTAAATACCGAAAACATGAAGCTCTCAAGACCCAGTGGAATTTTTGTGACAGGCGATAAGCTTTATGTTTCTGATACTGTAAACAATACTGTCGTTCAGTTGAAAATCACAGATGAACTCTTAAAAGGTCGAAACTCCAGAGAATCCATGCTAAACCGTACAGGCGTTACAGAGTTTGGCGAGCTTAAAGTTTTTGTGGATGGCACGCAAATTGATTTCTCTGCATTAAATCCTTGGAACGACCCCGACAATGTTTTTTTGCCAGTGCGTGGAATTTTAGAGGCGATGGGTTATGCCGTCCAGTGGAACGACACAGGCAAAAGTGTAACTGCAACAAAAGCTGATGCGAGCATTATTTTAAGCACAGACCAGTTTGAACTGAAAAACGGACGTACCGTTATCACATTGTCTGAATTTTTAAAATTATTTAAGGCAACTTACGAATGGTTTGCCGAACAGAATATTGTCGCTATCGAAACGAAATAAAATTAAATGGGGTTGACTGTATGTTAAGTAGTAAGAAAAATTTCATATACCGAATGGTATCCTTGATTCTTGTTTTTACGCTTTGTATTTCTTTGTCGGTGGTTTCTTATGCCGCTGATAAAACACTCAATGTGTCCTATGTAAAGGGAACCGTAACCGTTTTCAAAAGCGGCGGTTCCAAAGAGTTTTCTGCTTATAAAAATATGAAACTAAAAAAGGGCGACAAAATAAAAACAGGTGTTAACTCAACCGCCACCCTCGTTCTCGATGACCGTGAAATGATTGTGGGCTCTAACGCAGTCGTTGTTGTCGATAAAGCAACCGGTAGCGGCAAGGTAGAAACACTTGCACTCTCCATCATTGAGGGCAGTGTAAAAAACAAAGTAAGTTCACCGCTTACCACAAACTCAACCAACACAATCAAAACAACCAACACGGTTGCGGGTGTTCGTGGCACGGAGTTTGTAACCAGTTATTCCAAAGACCAGCAAACCAAAATTGTAACGTTTGAAGGCAATGTAAAAATGGATTTTATCGAACCAGACGGCAACAAACAAGACACCAATGTTTATGTAAACCGTGACGGCGTTGTTGGTGTGCCACCACAAAACTTTGACTTGCCAATGAACTTGAAAGATATGGATGTTGGAATTTTAGACTCACTTGCAGAAAATCTTGCAATCATTCAGTCTCACCCTGACTTCTTCAAAGGAATCGAGGTTGTTTTAGAAGCCAAGCACCAAGAAGCAGAAAAAATGGTCATAGAAGCAAAACATATGCAAGAAACAAAAGAGAATCTTCCACCACCTAAATACGATTCAAAACCGCAAGACGCACCACAGCCGTCGGCTCCACCTACAAATGATCGTGACACAAGCGAGCATACGCCAGCACCGATACCGACTTCAACTACAATCACCGACCCAACCCCAACACCAGTCGCAACTCCCATACCAACCGAATCACCCACTGACATAGAAGTTGATTGGGAGTCTGGAAACAATTCTCATGGTGGTGGAACAATAAAAGGAACCATGCTAGCTACTGATTTGGAATATGGGCAAACTTTATCAGAGAGCGAGCTCTCGGGCACGTTGGTACAAAGACTCACAGGTTGGGGGTTTTTTGACGGAACCTTTAGCTGGAAAACGCCAAGCAAAGTCCCAGAATCTGGAAACGAATTGCAAACCGTAAAGTTTACTCCTAGATGGTCTTGGTTTATGAAATCATTTTCTGTTGACATTCGTGTCCTTGTATCGCCAAGAGCAATCGAAGTAACAGGACTTACAGCACTTAATAAATCTCTTGACGGAACAAACTGTGCAACAATCGCAACAGGTTCTGCTGTATTTGACAGAGTGGCCACAGGTGATTCGTTGTATATTGCAACTTGTGAAGCTTTTTTTGATGATAGCAATGCCGGAACAAATAAACCTGTAAGCTTTTCGAGCATTACCCTTGGTGGAGAAAGAGCTTCAAACTACGCTTTGAACACACCATCGGGCTTAACTGCAAATATTTTTACAACCCCAGCCGCCCGCTGCGAAAAACTTGTTATTGATAACATCCGTCATACCGCTACCTTTGAAATATCTTTTGCAAAGCCGCATAATTTATTGTCGGACTTTACTATAAGCGAAGACTTAGCCCCCTATGGTGTATCCGCCTATCCACACCATTGTGTCTCAGACACTACAACAGGTGGGACAATACTGACAATTGAGTTGACACTTGATTCCACTAAAGACGAATTTTATGGGGACTACATTATTAGTGATGGTCATGAATCTTTTTGGTTTAGCGTCGCCGAATTATTAGCGACGAATTAGTCTTTGGAGGTTTATTTTGAAAATAACTGTTTTATGTGTAGGAAAACTAAAAGAAAAGTATTGGCAAGATGCCGTATTGGAATATTCAAAACGGCTTTCGGCTTTTTGCAAATTAGAAATCATCGAAGTTCCCGATGAAAAAACGCCAGACAACGCTTCACCCCAAGAAGAATTAAACATCAAACAAAAAGAAGGTACACGCCTACTTGCAAAAATATCGGAGAGAGATTTTGTGGTTGCGCTTGATTTGCAAGGGACACACCTAACCTCCGAAGGTCTGTCTTCGTACCTTGATAAACAAATGGTTGGTGGTGTCAGTTCCTTTGTGTTTTTAATCGGTGGAAGCCTCGGCCTGTCACAAGATGTACTCGCTCGGGCAAACTACAGATTTTGCGCCTCCAAACTTACTTTTCCACATCAGCTCATGCGAGTAATTTTTGTTGAGCAAATTTACCGTTCGTTTAAAATTATGCAAGGCGGTTCGTATCACAAGTAAGACTGTATATAGATCGGTGAAAGAGGGCGTAACATGGATCATATAAACTCTAAAAACTTCGAATTAAAAATAATATCAAACGAGCTTCTAGCGGAAAATTATGATAAGGCTCAAGAATTAATTGTGCGTGCACTTGAAAAGTTTCCCGATGACATAGAGCTTTTGTTTAAGCTGGGATTCACTTGCGTCAAAAAGGGCGAACTGTTGCAAGCAGCAAGGCGACTTGTTTCACTTGCCAATCACTGTTTGGAAAAGAATGAATTTCAATTTTTCAGTGCTATCGAATACTACATGGAATTCTTAGATTTGGTGCTAAATAATAATGATATTAGTGCTATGCCCCAATATTCTAGTGTTTCACAAGAAATTTTAAATTTCTATTACTGTCAAGTTTTCAGTGAGATTCCAGATAGTATTTTAACTGCGCTTAAATATTTGGAATGCCATGGCGAACGCGCCTATCCATATGTGGAAATACATAATTCGTATGCTTTTGCACAAGCAGATTTTCAACTTGATCCAATCAGGCAATGTGGTTATTTCATCCACAATGGAAAAAAACTTTATTATATGGCAAGTTTTGATAAGCAGAAAAGTATGCACATATATAAATGCGCTTGCATGGAACAAAGCGAAACATCTCCACACCGATACTTAACCGATACATTTAATGTTTCGGCAGGAGATATTGTTATGGACATTGGGGCTGCTGAAGCCAATTTCACTTTGGACGTTATTGAACGTTGTAAAAAAGCGTATGTATTTGAGCCAGATCCGTTATGGATAGAACCACTTACCTATACGTTTGAACCTTGGGCAGAAAAAGTGACCATTATCAATAAATTTGTATCTGATGCCCCAAATGAAAATACTGTGACAATCGATGAAGTTCTAAATGGCGAGACGGTAAATTTCATGAAGATAGATATAGAAGGCTTTGAACTAAAATGCCTGCAAGGAGCAATTCAAACTCTCAAAAACAGCACAGATATAAAGATTGTCATATGCACCTATCACCGTGCAAATGATGCTGAAATACTTAAACAGTTTTTGGAGGATCTTGGTTTTACTATTGAGTTTTCAGATAACTATATGTTGTTTTTGTACGATACGCTCACGCCTCCGTACTTTAGAAAAGGTCTTATTCGAGCAACAAAAAAAAGCCTATAGTGGCTTGCGTTACTTATTCGATTGCAAACTTTTTTAGGCCTTTCTCCGTTTATAGAATATAGGGAGGTGAGCAAATGGATCAAGATCGACATGAATACAAAAAAGGCTTGTTATATTTTTGCTGTTTGGCTTTTTGCTTCTGTGCATTTTTTACAACCCCTGATGGGGATACCTTGTTCTATAAACTAATCGGTTTGTTTGGCATAAGCCCTGGCATTTCAGTTGGGGTTGGCTCGACGCTGTACATTTATATGCTCTTACCACTGATAGGCGGCATCATCTCTATTAAGAGAATTTTTAAATACTGGTGGCATTATGGGCAAAGGTTTGCGTCCTACAATTTTTTTCTGCGGAAAGCACCCTTTTTTGTTTTCGCTCTTGGGTTTTTATTGTCTGCAAATCTTGATAATATATTTTATGCGGCAATCGGACAAAAATCTGGTTTGCAATCAGTTGTAAGTTATGATACGAAAAAAAATGAATTGAATTATAAGTTTGAAGACAATTCCATAACCTACTCCTACGATTTAACTTTTAGAAATTTAAGTGAAGATATGATTTCATTTGAAGTTAAACTGATAGACGATAGTAATCATGTTCGAAATCCTTTGCCTGAAATCCTAATCAAAGATGATTATGGGCAAGCAAAAACATTTACTTTGCATCCCAAAGAATTTATAACTTTTGATGGTGAAGTTACTGAAACCATAGAAACAGAATCCTACAGCGGAAGCGGAAGTCGTAGCAAGCCCAAAGTCGTTTTGATTCATGGAAACGAACAACACACTCCCATGATGTTAAAGAAAGAGCCAATCAACTAAGTTCACGTTGATAGACTCTTTTTTTTGTGCAAGCTATTCAGTAAAAATTCTTTCGTGGATATGGTTTGCAATAAAAGAAGCTTGGTTGTTATCCACAATTAAGGAAAGTGCAATCTCCGAGCAACTGATACAAATCGGAATCACAGAAATATCTCTAAGTGCTTGAAAAAGTTTTGATACAATCGCCCTGTTTGAAGTAATACCAGTTCCCACAATAGAAATCTTGCACACGTCTTCATGTGCATAAATCTCCGTTGCGTTAATCTCTGCCTTATACTCATCTAAAATCTGCATGACTTCTTTTAAACTCTCTTTCGTAATCACAAATCCTATGTTGCTCTGCTCCCCATCGTTTAAAAAAGAAACCATATCAAAAGCAATTTTCCCAAACGATAAAACTGAAATCAATCGGCTAAACCTCAAGCTGCCCTTTACAAATATCACTGCAATGCTTGAGTTTAACGCAACGCCACTGATGTCTTGCTTTTCAAAACTGGAATTATCAACAAAGGTTCCCTCGTTGTTATTAAAGCTTGAGCGAATAACTAGCTTTACATTGTATTTTTGAGCAAGCGATACCGAACGATTGTGAAGAACCTTTGCCCCTTGGGACGAAAGCTCCAGCATATTGTTATAATTGATGCTTTCAAGCTTTGACGCACCAGAAATCAACCGAGGGTCTGCGGTATAAACGCCGTCAACATCGGTGTAAATTTCGCAAACCTCTGCCCCAAGTGCCGCCGCAAGTGCCACCGCCGTTGTGTCAGAACCACCACGCCCAAGCGTTGTAATATTGTTTTCGGCGTCGATTCCTTGAAATCCTGTAATGATTACAATTTGATTTTTCTCGAGTTCTCTAAGTATTCTTTCTGTATTGATCGACTCAATCCTTGAGTTGGAATGATTTGAGTCCGTTAAAATTCCGGCTTGGTAGCTGTTGAGTGATATAGACTGCACGCCAAACTTTTGTATCGCCATTGCCAAAAAAGATGCCGACTGTTGTTCCCCTGTAGAAATAAGCATATCGAGTTCCCTTTTGCTCACGTTCTCATCAATTTCTTTTGCCATGTTAATCAAATCATCTGTCGTGTCGCCTTTTGCAGAAAGAACCACAACCACTTGGTCGCCCCTGTTATGGTTTTCAATTACCTTTTTGGCGATATTGATAATTCTTTCTGTCGTGGCAACCGAAGCTCCACCATACTTCTGCACAATTAACATTTCATCACCACATTATTCAGTATCATACTAGCATATCGCTTGAGCCAAAAAAATGTGTACAAATAAAATATTTGTCCTAGGGACAGGCAATCAATAGAGACAAATTAATATAGTAACTGTATAGATTAGTAAAAGCATGAGGTGCATGTATGAAAAAAACTACAACAGGCTTTGTTATCATCGGCGGCGACAAACGTCAAAAATTTTTAGCCAAGAACTTGCAAAAAGAAAATTACAACTTGCTAACCTATGCCGAATGGACGAAATCCCCCGGTGCCGAGGTCGTGATTGGCCCTGTTCCCTGTTCTGTTGACGGCATTCATTTTTATAATGAAAATCCAGACGAAAAAATTGTTATGCAAGACGTGTTCAAAAAAATATCGGACTCGAAAAATAAAATATTTATCGCTGGTGCCATTTCCAAAAAAGCAAGGGCTGATGCAGAGCAGCTCGGTGTCACCGTAATCGACCTCATGGAGATGGACGAAGTTGCCATAAAAAATGCTATTCCAACCGCCGAGGGCGTGGTTAAGGTTGCCATTGAAAACAGCGACATCACTTTAATGAACAGCGAAGTTTTGGTTCTTGGTTACGGACGCTGCGGAAAAGTTTTGGCCAATATGCTAAGCGGCATGGGAGCCAAGGTTACTGTGACCCATCGAAACGGTTCTGCCATGATTGAAGCCTTTGGTTTAAACGCAGTTCACTTAAACGATTTTGAAAAAGAAATTCAGAAATACGATTTTATCATCAACACCATACCGACTTTATTAATCACAAGTGATACCCTCAATAAAATGAAGAAAGAAACACTCATCATTGATATTGCCACGTCCCCCGGCGGTGTTGATTTTGAATATGCCAAAGAGAAAAACATAAAAGCACTGCTGTGTCCGGGACTACCCGGCAAGGTTGCTCCAAGAACTGCCGCTCATACTTTGTTCTTTGCGATTCAAAATTTTTTGGAAGAATATTTTAACAGCATTCAATGATAACGAGGAGAGATGATATGAATCTTGAAGGGAAAAAAATAGGGTTGGTTATTTGTGGCTCGTTCTGTACATTTGATTCCATAATAAAACAGATCACGAGCATTTTAGAGACCGGAGCAGAAATTCTGCCAATCATGTCAGAAAACGCTTTTAACATGGACACCCGCTTTGGCAAAGCAGAGGCTTTTCAAAATCAAATTGAAGCGTTAACAGGCAAAAAAATAATCTCCACCATCGTTGACGCAGAAAAAATCGGCCCAAACAATTTGACAGACCTTTTGTTGGTTGCACCTTGCACTGGCAACACCTTGGCAAAACTCTGCCAAGGCATCACCGACACGGCGGCACTCATGGCAATCAAAAGCCATATCCGCAACAACAAACCTGTATGCGTTTCCATTTCTACAAACGATGCACTCGGGTTTAATCTGGAAAACATCGGCAAACTCTTAAATGCTAAAAACTTTTATTTCGTTCCGTTTAAACAAGATAATTTTTCGGCAAAACCAAAGTCTATGGTGTATAAACCAGAGCTCATCATCGACACCATGAAACTTGCGTTGGACAACGAGCAGATTCAACCGATTTTGGCTTAACTTTAAAAGGAGATTAAAACCCAAGCGGTCTTAATCTCCTTTTTATTTACCTAAATTCTACTCTGTTTCGTCCAGTTCGTTTTGCATAAAACATGGCTTGATCGGCACGGTCAATTGCTAATGCAAAATCAGCCTCGCTTTCAACTTTCGAAACACCAAAGCTTGCCGTGATTGTAACTTTACAATCGCCGTTTTCAAGCGAACTTGCGTAAATACTTTCCCTAAGTGATTCTGCCATGGCAAGTGCCTCTTCCTTGTTTTCACAGCGAACCAGCATCACAAATTCTTCTCCGCCATATCTGGCAAAAATATTATCGGCTACCATCGAATCTTGCACTTTGCTCGCAACCATTTTTAACACGAGGTCGCCTGTAAAATGCCCATGCGTATCATTTACATCTTTAAACTTGTCAAGGTCAAAGAGAAAAACATAGCACTCACTTTTTTCTCGCAGGAACTTTCTTATCAGTTTCGTGCCAACCTCAATGAAATAACGTCTGTTAAATACCCCTGTTAAATAATCCCGATTGGCAACACCTTCGAGTTCTGTTTTCATTGTTTTCAAATCCTTATTGTTCTGAACCACAAACGCAACGAGTAAACTGATGAAAAGCCCCGATGCAATAAGAAACCATGTTTCCGAATAGCTATACCACATTTTTACAGGTGCAACCCGAATGTACCACTCTGCATTTAAAATTTCCACTCGTTTTTCAATATAACGAGCACCTTCACTTGCATTTAAAGTGCTCTTAAATATAATCTGTCGCTCGTTGGTATCGGGATTATGCCGCCAAATTTCGTAAGTAAAACCTTGTGCTTCAAGTGTTGCAAGCCCGACGCCATCTAGTGCTTGTGGAAATTTAAGCGTCACAGAAACCAAACCCCAAAAACTGTGTTTTCTTTCTTCTGTATCAACAAAAACAGGCAACCGACCGACCAAAGCCTGACCGCCTTGAATCAGCTCAAACGGCCCACCAAAAATTAATTTTTCTGATTTTCTTGCCATTGTGGCTTCTTTGTTACCCGCACCTTCTGCATAAAAATTTAATCCAAGAACGGCGTCGTTCCCTTTCAGTGGGTACACCTCTTTTACAACACCGTCTGGTGCAATCAGGACGTTTAAGATGGCTGGGTCATCCGCAATGGTTGATGCCACACGTTCAAAATTTTCAACCTTGCCATCACTTTGCAACACCAGTGCAGACAGTGCCTCCGTTTTATACAGAAGTCTTGAAATGACCTCGTTAATTTTCACGCTTTTTTCAATGATAAGTTGTTCCATTCTCAATTCTTCTACATTACTGCGGTTAATAACTGTAATCGTAATCACAACCGCACAAAAAACCAACGTGATTAAAAAACCAAAAAAACTTGACATGTGCCATTTATTTTTGTACCTATGTTTGTTTGTTTTATTCACACTTCTCCCCCTGTCTTTGAGCTTCCAAAAAGTTAACCAATTTCTCAAAACGAGTCTAACATATAACTTGTGTTGTTGCAACAAAACTTTATCTATGCTAGAATAGCGAGTTATATTAATTAAATCAGTATTATGATGAAAAGAGGAGTAACATGAAACCAGATAAATTTAATTTGTCAGAGGGAAGCATTATTGATAAGCTTTTGTTTATTGCCCTACCGATTATGGGCACGCAGTTTATGCAAATGGCGTACAATCTTATCAATATGTTTTGGCTTGGAAGGGTTGGCAGTGAAGAAGTTGCCGCTTCCGGAACCGCCGGCATGTACCTTTGGCTTGCCATGGGCTTTGCTTTGTTTGGGCGAATGGGCGCCGAAATTGGCGTATCCCAAAACGTTGGGCGGGGTGACCGCAATGAAGCAATGAAATATTCCGAAACCGCCATTTTGATGGCGATGGTACTTGGCACAATTTTTGCAGCCGCCATGATTATTTTCAAAGAACCACTCATCGGGTACTTTAACATTAGGGAAGAATCCGTCAGGCTTATGTCAGAAAATTATTTGATGGTTGTGAGCTTGGGCATTCCGCTGTCGTTTGCTGTCTTTGCCGTCACAGGAAGTTTTAATGCCGCCGGAAACGCTAAGGTGCCGTTTTTAATCAATAGCGTTGGGCTCGTTCTCAATATCGTACTTGACCCGCTTCTCATTTTTGTTTTGGATTATGGCATTCAAGGTGCTGCTTGGGCAACTGTTATTTCGCAGTCAGTGGTATTCGCTTTGTCAATGTATGCAATAAGATATGCCAAACAACGTCCGTTTGATCACTTTAGAATTTTCACTATGGTATACATAGCCCGCATCAAACAAATTATTACATGGGCTTCGCCTATTTGCGTCGAAAGCTTGTTGTTTACATTTTTGAGCATGATCATCTCAAGGCATATTGCAGACTGGGGTGCCGATGCCCTTGCTGTTTCTCGTGTCGGCTCTCAAATCGAATCGCTTTCGTGGCTCATTTGCGGTGGTTTTGCAACTGCCGTTACCGCTTTTGTTGGGCAAAACTACGGAGCCAAAAAATGGGGACGCATCCACCGCTGTTTTAATTTGAGCTTGCTCTCCATGGGTGTTTGGGGTGTTTTGGTTACGCTCACCATGTATTTCGGTGCGGAACCGCTGTTTGCCGCATTCTTACCCGAAGAAAGCGTTGTGGCTCTCGGCGGAGATTACATGCGAATCCTTGCTACGGCACAACTCTTTATGTGTATCGAGTTTACCGTTGCTGGCTCGTTTAGGGGCATGGGTAAAACTTTGCCGCCGTCCATTGCAAGTGTTGTGTCAAACGCAATCCGTGTTGGAATCGTCTATTACTTGAGTTCGACAGACCTTGGGTTAAACGGAATTTGGTGGGGCATTACCATCGGCTGTTATATGCGTGGCGTTTGGATACTGGTTTGGTACTTACTGCACATAAGAAAAATCCCAAAAGAGGACGAAGTAATTGTGAACGTGTAAAGATATACATATCAAAGGACTGCGACAAATTTACCTGTCGCAGTCCTTTTTTTAGTATCTATTATTGGATTTAAAAAGTTCCATCTTGCGAATGGTTGTATACTCAACTGCACTTACGATGGACGGAATCAATTCCGTAAACCCTTTGTCAACCGACGAACAATTGTCAATCGCTGCTCTTGCTGCCGCAACATTGATGTCCGTAAAAATATTTACTTTGCTGATTCCGCATTCGATTGCTCTTGAAAAATCTGTGTCCGATAACCCCGAACCGCCGTGTAACACAAGCGGAATATTGATCAACTCTGAAATTATTTTAATTCGTTCGAAGTCGAGCTTTGGCGGAAGCTTATACGCTCCGTGTGCCGAACCGACTGCAATTGCCAGTGCGTCAACGCCTGTTTTGTCAACAAAGTCTTTGGCTTGCTTTGGGTCTGTATAAAACTGCGTTGGGTCAGATAAATGGCTACTTCCCTCGTGCGAGCCTTCGTTGTCGCCTACGTGACCTAGTTCCGCCTCAATGGTCGCCCCAAACGAATGTGCAATGTCTGCCATCTCTTTTGCTTTTCTCACGTTTTCTTCATATGAGTCGGTTGAGCAGTCATACATGATGGACGTAAACCCAAGTTCTAATGCTTTTAAGCAAGTCTCTTTTTTTAAACCATGATCCAAGTGCAATACAATCGGCACACTTGCTTTTTTTGCCATTGGCAATAAAAAGTATGATAGTTCCTCAAGTGGCCCAACAGGAAGTAACACTTCGGCACTGCCTAAAATTACCGCAGACTTTGCTTTTTCTGCTGCAGCAATTACGCCCCTTGCAAATTCTAAGTTTACCGTGTTAAAAAGTCCCACTGCATATTTATTTTTACGTGCGGGTAAAAGCACTTCGTTCATATTCACCAACATAGTATCACCTGTCCCTTTTTCTATTGTTTTTTCCATCCACTGTCAATTTTTTGTTTCAGCTCTTCAAGCGAAATCAATCCGCTTAATGCGTCATATGCCGCTACGCATAATGCACCTGTTCCCGTTGAAAGTTTCATGCTGTCTGCAAGTGAATAGCCTTTGATTGCTGCACTCAAAAAAGCCGCAATGCTTGTGTCACCAGCCCCTGTTGCCGATAAAACTTTTTCGGGAACATAGCTTGGCTCAAAACCTTCTTGGTCACACCACTCGTCCAAACGGATTCCTAAACTTGCTTCCAGTTCCACCAATTTATTTTTACTTGCTGTTCTGTAATAAATACCTTTTGCTCCGCATTTGATGAGCATTACCTTTACGCCAAGCTCCAAGCAAAAATCAGAAATCGGCTGCAAATCTTTTTCAAAGTCAACAGGTTCTGTTTGGTTTAACATAAAGAGAAGTTCTTCCAGACTCGGCACAAATATATCGACATGCGGCAGCACAAGTTTTAAAATGCTTTTCCAATCCGCTTGGCCTGCTTCAGAATTGGCATCCACTGACGATAAATCAAGAGAGGTAATCGCTCTCGACTCTTTCACTTTTTTGAATAGCTTTACAAGTTCTTGACCCGAATGCTCGTACATCTTTTTCATGACAGGTGGATAACCAAAATGAAACAAGCTTGTGTTGTTTAACATTTCTTGAGAAACGTCGTCTGCTGAAAAACTGTCGTTTGCCCCCGAGTTATGCAAAAAAATCCGATCAAAGCTTGGCACAGCCACAACAACCGTGTATGACGTTGACTCTTTATCTGACACAATCAAGTCACCGCCTGCACCCTGCTCCGCCAAAATTTTTTCAACCATTCCGCCGAAAGCGTCGTTCCCTATTTTCCCCACAAGAGAAACGTCTATGCCAAATTTCTTCATGGCAAGCCCTGTGTTTGCAACTGCACCACCTGTATGCACAGAAGCCGCACCAATTTTTATGAGTTTGCTTGGCACCAGTAATTCGCCTATGTTTGTTATTTTTTGCTCTGGGAAAATCGGCGTTATGTCAATACAAATATGCCCCGCTACAATTACTTTTTTCATACCAACCCTCATTTCTTACTTTTTCTTTGAACCACTCCCCTTCATTCATTATACCCAAAGAAAATCTGATATTCAATATCTGGCAACCGATTTCAAAAAAAATAAAAAGGCACTAGCATATATCAATTAAGTTGTAGTATAATTGTGTGACTTGAACACAAAGCTAAATAAAAAACACAAAAAAGAGGATGAGAGCGCATGAAAAAAGCATTATTGATTTTAGCAGCAACGGTAACTCTGGTACTGAGTGGTTGTGCAAAAGACAAGGAAAGCTCCGTGATAAGAATAGGCGTTATGCCAGACGTTGCAACCATGCCGTATTGCTTGGCACTTGAGAACGGCTATTTCAAAGAAGAAGGCATCGACGTGCAAATTCAATATTTTAAAAGTGCGCAAGACCGAGAAAGTGCTCTCCAAGCAAACCAACTTGATGGAATTTCTTCTGACCTCGTCAATCTTTTTTTGCTCAAGAAAAATGGAATGGATTATAGGGCTTTAAGCACCACCTACGGCATGTTTAAAATAGTTGGAAACCAAGATGTTTCTGGCATCGAAGGACTTAGCGGCAAAAAAATTGGCTTGTCCACAAACACAATGATGGAATACATCGTTGACAGCGTGCTCGAAGAAAAAGGCGTACCCGGCGTTGAAAAAGTAAACATTCCAGCCATCCCTGCAAGACTTGAAATGATTAACTCCAATCAAATTGATGCGGCCATTATGCCAGAGCCTTTTGCAACAACAGCAATCAATGCGGCTCAAAAAGAGTTGCTTGACATGACAGACACAGATCTTCGCTCGACCATATTTTTGTTCTCAAACGAGTTTGCACAATCACACAAAGACGAGCTAAAGAAATTTAGCAAAGCGGTTGATCGTGCCATTGATTATATCAATGAAACCGACAAAAGCGTATATGTTGACATTATCACAGAAAAAGTTGGCGTTCAAAAAGAGGGACTTCTTGCAACCGACCTTGGCACATTTCCAAAACCACAATTGCCTGACCGTGCAAACGTTGAACGTGCAAACGCTTGGCTTATATCAAAAGGGAACATTGACAAAACAATTCCATATGAAGAAACCATTTTGGATTTAAAGTAAAATGCTTGCATGAAAGCGGGATATTATGAGATATTTTAACGAGAAAAAAGTCGAGCTTTTGGCACCTTGCGGAACATTTGATATTTTTAAAAATTTGCTTGATAGCGGTGCCGACGCTTTTTATTTGGGTGGAAAAATTCTCAACATGAGATTACACCGCAAAGATTATAATTTTACAAACGAAGAGCTCAAAGAATCTGTTTCGCTTGCACATGAGCATGATAAATTAATTTATGTAACCGTCAACAATTTATTTAATCATAATGATGTTGCCATGGCTCACGAGTTTTTGCAGTTCTTAGACGAAATAAAAGTCGATGCCATTTTAATTCAGGACTTTAGCGTGTTTGAAATTGTAAAAAAGCTTGGGCTTACCATGCCGCTTCACTCCTCTGTTATGATGAATGTGCATAATGCCGATACGATTCGAGTTTTACAAGAACTTGGCATCAGTCGAGTTGTTGCTTCTCGTGAAATGTCACTTTCAGAAATTGCAAGACTCCATGCCGAGACGAACATGGAGTTTGAATATTTTGCTCATGGGGATATGTGTGTGGCTCATGGTTCGCAGTGCAATTATAGCGGCATGATATTTGGAAAAAGCAGCAACCGTGGCATGTGCATGAAGCCTTGCCGCTGGAACTTCTCCATTTTGCAAAACGATAAGTTGTACCCCACAAGCTATCCTTTGGCAGTCAAAGATATGTGTATGTACTCCTATATTCCCGAAATGATTGAGTCACACGTGACTTCCTTTAAAATTGAGGGGCGTATGCGTGACACCGAATATTTAAAACGCTTAATCGGACAATACGCAACACAAATCGAGAGCTATATAAACGAGCCGCAAAGTTTTGACAGGCTTGATGGCTATGACGATATTTTCGAAAACAGAAAACGTGATTTATCAAGCGGCTATGCCTTTGGACGACCAGGGCTTAGCAACATCAATCAGCGTTTTGAAGGCACAGGCGTTTTTTATTCTACAGGAAAAGTATTTAGCAATCCGATAGAAGAAATCGAAGCCACACCCGAAAGATATGCGGAAATCAAAACATTGGTGAACCGTCCCTCCACTGATACAAAAATCAGTGTGGCGGTTAACAACCTCGAGCAAGCCAAAATTGCAATGGATGAAAACGTTGACGCAATTTATTTAAGTGGCGAAGTTTTTTTACCAGATCTTCCTTTTAAAATTGACCAAATAAAGCAACTGATTCAAACCAAAAACAACTCAAAGATTTATTTAAGAACGCCACGTATGATGTTCGGAATTGATTTTAGCGAGTTTCACCACATACTAAAAACTTTAGCAGACGACCTAGACGGACTTGTTGTTTCAAACCTTGGCGCTGTTCATGCTTTTGGCAAATATAATCTTGAACTTATCGGCGATTACAGTTTAAACATTTATAATTCGCTTGCGGCGAGTTTTTATGCCAGCAAGAATGTAAAACGTTTGACCATCTCGCCTGAGCTTAGTGCCAATGACGCCGCTTTGCTCATACAAAACACGCCAACAGAACTTGAAATCATTGTTCATGGCAGACCTGTGGTGATGTATCTTGAACATGATTTATTTGAGAACATCGAAAATAAAAACGAGCCGATTAAGCTCATAGATGACAAAGGTAACGCACACCCTGTTTATAGAGATTTTCGTGGACGCAACCATTTGACACTCACAAAAGAAATATGTCTGTTGCCGATTGCTTCCCATCTTGGGGTTTCCCACTTGCGAATCGAGGGGCAGACCTATGGCAATTTAGAACTAAAAAATATTATTCGTGCCTACCAAGGAAAAGAAAAGCTTGACAAAGAAGACGGTTTTACTCTTGGTGGATTACAGTTTTAGGGGTTTGTTAAAGAAAGAAGGGTTCTTATGTACTTGGGTGCATCTGAGATAATTGATAAAAAGAGAGCGTATATGATTCCATGCTCTTATCATTTTTATAAAAATCCGCCGCAACTTGTAAAAGGCGAAATGCAATTTTTGTTTGACTCAACAGGCAAGAAATATCTGGATTTTTTTGCCGGTGTTTCTGTCATGAGCTGCGGTCACGCAAACCCAGCGATTATAGAAAAAACAATTGAACAGTTAAAAACTTTACAACACACCACTTCCATTTATTTAACTGAACCAATTGTGTTGCTCGCCGAGAAACTTGCTGGTTTTTTCCCCGAGGGAATCTGCCGCAGCTTTTTCTGCAACTCTGGCTCGGAGGCAAATGAAGGTGCCATTTTAACTGCTAGACTTTATACCAAAAGAAGTGGTATAATCGGATTAAAGAACGGCTTGCATGGACGCACCCATCTTACCATGGGTGTTACAGGAATTGAGATGTGGCGAACTTCGCCCACTCCCTGTGAGGATACCTATATCGTTGAAAATTACTTTCCAAACGAAGAACAGTGTTTATCAGAAATTGAGCAATTCATTCTTAAAGGAAATATTGCCGCCGTGATCGCTGAACCGATGCAAGGCAATGGCGGAATGATTGTTCCAAGCGTGGACTTCTTTAAAAAACTGGTAGCAATACTCAAACCACACGGCGTTTTACTGATTGCCGATGAAATTCAGACAGGGTTTGGCCGAACTGGAAAAATGTTTGCAATTGAGCATTTTGGTGTAACGCCAGATATTATTACCACCGCAAAAGCTCTTGGCAATGGTATGCCCATTTCATGCTTTGCAACAACCGACGCAATCGGCAAAGTTTTTACAAACCCATCTGCTTCAACCTTTGGTGGAAACCCTGTTTCTTCTGTTACTGCACTTGCAGTTTTGCAGTTTATTCAAGAAAACAATTTGATTGTGCGTGCGAACACGCTTGGTACCTACTTGCGTGAGCGACTTATGGATTTAAAAAATAAAACCGAACAAATCGTATCACTGCGTGGGCTTGGGCTTATGCAAGGCATTGAGCTGAAATCGCCTGAAATAACGGATATTGTACTGGAAGAAATGATGGAACGAGGAATCATCGTTGGCAAAAACGGCATTACCCGAAATGTACTTGCTATGCAACCGCCGCTTATCATTGAAAAGAGCGACATTGATTTTTTTGTTGATAATTTGGAGCAAGTGATTTGTAAGTAGCTATCGCTGTAAGGAGGGATAACTTGAAAAAAACAAAGGCGTTCGCTTTGTTATATGAGAAGCTTGATATTTTTAATAAAGTTGTGCTCTCTTTAATTGCAATTTCAATCGTCATACTTTTGTCTCTTTATTTTTTGTTTATGAAACCAAACCTTGAGCAACTGGAGTTTAACGAGACCGAGGAGCAAGCTTGGAGTTGTATTCAACTCGGGAGATTGCTCATTGCGTCGCAAAACTATATGCCGGGCGTTACCAAAGACTGGTCGGTTTGGGACGATACGTACCAATTTGTGGTCGGCGAGAACCCTACGTATGAAAAAGAAAACTTTGCTGTCTCACCGCTTTCTTTGTTTGACCAAAGTTTTTTATTTATTTCCGACAACAATGACAAGATTGTGAGCCAGACCTACCGTGATATAAATAGCGGTGAGTTTACTGACCCTCCTGTTGATTTCTTACCGCTCATTAAAAGACTTCGAACTTTTATGTCAGAAAATACGAACCATGAATTTGTAAAAAGTGGTTTTATTGAATATAATGGTACTTTTTATTTTATAAGTTCTGCGCCCATATTAAAGTCGGACGAAACTGGCCCGACTGTGGGTATGCTTACTTTTGGAAAAGAAATTACACCCCAAAGCTTGATGGAACTTGCTAACAAATACAACATTGAATGTATTGAACTCAAAGCCACCACACTTGAGAGCTTGACATTGAACCCAAGTGAACTAGAAACACTCAAAGAAGCTAATATTTTTGTTAAACTTGATGAAACAAACAAGCATGGTTTGGCTTATCGGCTTGCTGCCGATATTTTTGGAAACCATAAAATAGTTCTTACCGCAACCAATCAGATAAACGATTACCTAGATGTGAAACATCGGTATAACACATTGTTTGTTATGGGAATCATGGCTACGTTGTTTGCTTTTTTCGTGCTATACTTAGGTGTTCGCCAAATTGTTTTGTTGCCTGTAAGAAAATTAACCAAACAAGTGGAGCAAGTTCATTTAAAAGAACAAGACGGTATCCGTGCAGACGATTTTAGCGGTAAGGAGTTTCATTACCTCGCCGAGTCCATATCAAACCTACTGGAGACAATTGAAAAGAATAACAATAAAATTATGCAATCCAATAATTCATTGAGAGTTTATTCACAGGCGGTTGAGTCTGCTAATAACGAAATTATAATTATGTCATCGGAAGGTATTGTGGAGTATGTCAACTCCATTACCGACAGGCGTTCTCCCTTTGGTGTTGGTTCATACATCGGTAAACACGCCTCGGAGTGTATCTCCCCAGTTTATGGAGACCAACTTTCGCAAGCATTAGTTGTTTTACAGGCAGGCGAACCTTATCGTGCAGAAATCGTGTTGCCTAGAAAAGGTGGATATAGTACCATCTGTGAAGTTTCACTTTCGGCAATCAAAAGCAGTACTGGTAAATATGAACACTTTGTTGCCATTGTCCGTGACATAGACGAGCAGAAAAAGTTTGAAGAAAAGCTTTTGAATACCACTCGTCATGACTTACTTACCAATCTTCCAAACCGAGGATATTTTGCCGAGCTTTTTGCCGAGCGAGTTTTATCCTTACAGCCAGAAACTCCTTACTTATGCGTATTGTTTATTGACGTGGATGATTTTAAATATGTGAACGATTCGTATGGCCACGACTCTGGTGACATACTCATTTGTGAAATTGCAAGTCGTATGCAAAATAGGTTGCCCGAAAACTGTGTTGTATCAAGGGCAAGCGGTGATGAGTTTTATGTTTTGGCAGACATGCGAGATGCTGAAGCCGTACAAGAGATTGCTTCTTTGATGTTTGAACTTTTTGAAGAACCATTTGCTGTGAACAATCATTTATTAACCGTGAGTGTGTCCATTGGCTCAAGCGTTTATCCAACCGATTCAACCGACCTTCGTGCATTACTCAAGAACGCTGATATGGCAATGTATGTTGCAAAATCTTTAAGCCATTCAAATGGGTATTGTGCATTCACAAGCCAGATTGAACACGACTTAATGAAACGCCTTTCAATGGTAAACAAACTGCGGGATTCAATCGCTCAATGCATGGACGAATTTGTTGCAAACTATCAACCAAAACTCGACCCGCTAACAAATGAAGTGGTGGGTTGCGAAGCTCTTTTGCGGTGGCATTCCCCTGATGGAAATGTTTCGCCTGTGGAATTTATTCCTGTTGCAGAATCAAATGGACTCATTTGGGAACTTAGCCGCCATATCCTCATGCGATCCACTAAATTTCAAAAAGAACTTGAGAGCCTTGGCTTTTGCATGAAGATGTCCGTAAATATGTCTCCTCAAGTTATGCTTCGTTCAGATTTTATGAACATGATTGATGAAGCCATAAGAGAATCAAACATAAATTCCTCCATGCTTGACATTGAAATTACAGAAGAGACTCTCGCAAGCGATGTTGTTCGTCTTGAGAAAGTGATAAAAGAACTGCACGCAAGAAAAATCACTGTAACGATTGATGATTTTGGAACTGGCTATTCTTCCATTGGATATTTTAAGCAGTTTAAATTAAACGGGCTTAAAATTGACAAGAAATTTATAGACCACTTGCCGCAAAACTTAGATTCAGTTGCAATTGTTGATGCGGTTTGGGCGATGGCTCGTGCCATGAATTTGACCGTGACCGCTGAGGGTGTCGAGACAAAAGAGCAGTTTGATTATTTAAAAGAAATGAAAATACAAGAAATTCAAGGCTATTATGTAAGCAAGCCTTTATCTACCAATGATTTTATTGAGTTTATGAAGAAGCAATCCTAAAAAAACGCCGATTTGCATTTACTGCATAGTCGGCGTTTTTAGTTTATTTAATTAAGATTTGACGACACTGACGACGGAACAGGATATTTTAACCCATCGGGAAAAACCCAAGCGTCGGGTGTCTCGCTTCGTTCATTGAGTATTGTCAACAATTTTTGTTCACCGAGTTCTTGTTCCGTTACATTCACGAGCCCAATCACCGCACCACTTCTTGAAACATTGCCGCCAATATTTGCAGAACTGTCCAAATAATAACTGTATGTGAGTGACTGTCCACCACTTACAATTTGTGCAATACCACCTGTGCCAAACGTGCCAAAAAAAATTGGGCCATCAACAAGACCTACGTTGACACACTGGGTCACTACCCCGCCAAAGTTTGCGGCTGTGATTCCCCCTGTTAAATACGCCCCGATTATTTTACCGGCATTGGTACAGCGAAGTACTGCCGAATCCCCTTCCATATATCCGCAAATTCCACCTACCATATTTTCAAGTGTTCCAATTTGAATATAACCAAATGTGGAGACTTCTGCCGTGTTGTAACAGCCCTCCATATATCCACGGTTGATTCCCACCAGTCCGCCAAGCCCCGAATCATATTCAACATTACCGGTAATCGTTCCGCCTAGTACAGAACAGTCCTTTACAAGGCTGTTGTCAAGTATGCCAACCAATGCCGAAATCCCTGCCATAGCATCCGTTCTTACTTGGACATGTGGGTTTTTTATTGTCACACCCATGATCTGTGCATTTCTGGCACATCCAAAAATCCCAAAGCCATATCCATCTGATTTATCTATGACAAGCCCCGAAATGCTGTGACCATTTCCGTCAAATATTCCTGTAAACGGCGTATCAAGTTTTGTCCCAATCGGCTCAAACGGTGCTGATTTTAAATCAATGTCACTGGTAAGAATGTAGTGTCCACCCAAGTTGTTTCGTATTTGATCAAGTGCCTCTCGGGAGTTAATTTCAATTGGTTCGGTTTCGGCTTTAACAAATAAATTCACCACAGAAACAGCTGTACCCTTTTCATTTTTTGCTGTGAGTATGAACGAATAAAACCCTGCGGTTTGCCCTGTATCCGATAGCAGCAGAGAAAACGCATCCGAAGTTTTTTCTACACTCACAAAACTCGGTGCCTTGCCAAGCGTTACACTTTCTGCATTGGTAACGCCAAGTTCAAACTTCTGGGCCATGCCAAAGTCCATCGTAAACTCATAAAATTCTTCTGTGTTTGGAGCTTCCGCAATATCTAACCGAATCGGTGATTGACCGCTTTCAATTGCAAGTTCTTCTGCTCGTATACGATTCTTATACGCCGCCGAAAAAGTTCGAAGCCCTGCGTACACAGAAAGCTCCGCCTTGCCGTCGCTTCTTGGCGTAAACCAGTGATGGCTATCTGCCGATACGGCTGTGTCCTTCATATCCACGCCAGCGAGCACCGCAACAACAGGCACCTCAAGCGACTGAAAACTTTCTGTCGCATCGGCAGTAATCGGAACTGCCGTCTGCTTTGGTATATCATTTTCATTTTGCTTCATTAAAAAAACAAAAGCCACTAAACACACCAGAGCAAAACAAGCTCCATATGCCGCCGGTGCCCATCTCTTGATCCGTCTGGTTGGGTCTAGGCTATCCATAATATGTTCAATTGTTTTGGGGCGTTTATCAGGCGAGAGCTGAACGCATTTTTCAATAATTTTCCGCATTCGTTGTGGTATACGTTCGTCCTCTATACTTCCAAGATAAGGGTTTCCTGTAAAAAGATAAATCATTAAAATGCCAACCGAATAAACATCCGAACGCAAGTCGATTTTGGAAAAACCAAATTGCTCAGGTGCGGCATATTCTTGGCTACCGATAAACTCCGTGTCAAACTTTTTATCTCTCATAAATACTTTTGAGATACCAAAATCAATTAACGACACGTTCCCATTTTTCATGTTCATAATAATGTTCTGCGGCTTTAAGTCACGGTAAATAATCGGTGGGTTCTGCTTTTGTAAATACGCAAGGATTGTACAAATTTTTAAAGTAAGTTTGACCGCTTCGGCTTCTCCGAGTGGTTCTCCATCCTCAATCCAATCCGAAAGCGTCGTTCCCTCTTTGTATTCTCTTAGCAAATAACAAAACCCATTTTCCTCAAAATAATCATACGCTTTGGGAATCGAATCATAGTTGATTGCTTGTAACATTTCGTATTCACGCTTTGCACTATCAGAACTTGCCTCTGATGTAATCTTTAAGACAAACTTCTTCTGTGTTTTGTTTTCTAAAACAAGGTACACACTCCTGTCCTCATGACTTGATAGGCTTTTGGAAAATGTATAATCTTTTTGAATCGCCGTTGGCAATGTGTGTGTTTGAGACTCAAATATATTTTTAAATTCATCCGACAATTTCATAAGTCACCGCCTATCGATAAGTGTGTTGTACAATATCGCTATCCATAAAACCACTTTTGGATGCAAATACTTGCAAGGTTTCTGATTTTTTTAAAGCTATTTTGGCAGAGGCTACGCCTTCACTTTTTTGATAAGGGTCGGTTCCATCTACCGTATACGAATACAACACACCGTCAATCGGTAACAAACTCACAATATTTGAATCCCCAGAAACTAGAATCGGCGTTGGTGCTTTCTGTTTGAAAATTTTTGTGGGAACCGGATACCAACTGTCCTGCGAAGCAAATCCCCAACCAGACTTGTCGTCATTTGTATAACCAATCAACGCAAGCTTAGTGCGATCTCTGTAATCTAGTTTGTCAAAGATTGAAACATTTGTAAAAATTCCGTCATTGTTATCAAAAACACCGCCAGCGTGAATGGCAGACCCTCGCTCATAACAACTTCGGCTTACAATCGCCTTGCCCATTGTATTAAGGAGTCCGCCGGGGTGAAACTGCCCGAGAAATGCTTGCCCACGAACTTCGCCTGAGCTATAACATTGCGTCATGATTCCGCCATTCAATAATCCTGTGATTCCACCAATTAAATACTTGCCGCTTATTTTGCCTGTGTTTCCACAATTCAAATAAAGTCCGTTGCTTAGCCCTGTCATACTGCCGTTGTTGGCGTATGATCTTTCGCAATCAAAATCAACAGATGAAAAACAATTGATGGTTGCGTTATCCGATCCTCCGCCTGTCATCACTCCCACCGCTCCGATATTGCCGTGATACGTAATGATTCCGCCAAATACCCCAATGTTTTCAAACAAGGAAGCACTACTAGCGGTGGCAACAACGCCTGCACTAACATCATCTGAGCTTTTGATTTGTGGCTCTCGTATCACCAAGTTTTTTATAACAGAATTGCTTGTCCAACCAAACAAAGATACCTCGCCCTCTTGGTCAAAGTTTATTCCTGTTAAGCTATGCCCGCCACCGTCAAACACACCTGTAAACGGAAAATCCTGTGTACCTATGGAAATCCATTCATGGGTTTCGGTAAAATCCAAATCCGATGCCAGTACGTAGTTTCCACCTAAATCTTTTTTAATATTACGAAAATCGTCCACGCTTTTAATAAGCTTAACCGCCTTGTCCGGCTGAACAACCAACGTAACAATGCTTCTTGCTGTGGCGTTCTCATTTTTGGATTCAAGATAAAACAGATAAAACCCCACGCCACTTTGTTTTGTGTTTATGTCAAGAACAAAGTCCTCGCCGCTTCTTTTTAGTGTCACACCATTTGGATTATTTTCCATCACAACCTCGCTTGCATTTTTTATGCCAAGCGAATAGCTCATTTGCTCGCCCTTTTTTATTTCATACCGAAAAACCTCTGCCACAATGGGGGCGGCATCAAAATCAAAATTAATTTCTGTTTCCTTGGCGTCTACAGACAAATCCACATTCACTTGTTGATTGCCCCTTGCCGCTTGCGCGTGATAGTTGCCATTTTTTAATTCCAGTGAAACTTTGCCCGATTCCGAGCTGTACCAACGATACCAGTCTGGCGTAAACGACCAATCCGCCAAGAGATTTTTTCCGCCAAGCGTTGCCTTTGCTGTGGCTTTAAACGTTTCTGCCACCACTGGGCTTATCCCATGGGCCGACACCACCGCTTGCGGTTTGAGCATATACCAAACCACTGCCATTAAAATAACAAATACAAAAGATTTTGCCGCAAGTAGAAAAGCTTTTTTCGACATTTTATTTTAGCCCCTTTAGTAAAAATTAGAACTTGCCGATGTTACATTTATTCAATTGTGATGAAGGTGGTGTACATATGTTTACAACAACAGGGTCAACCGGAAATCTTTTTGTTAAGCTAAGATCATCAAAAAATTTTAAGACCTTTATTTTGCGTGAGAAAAATAAATTTATAACCGAACCTTTTTATTTATGCCTTAAACCTATTCTTGAAGAGAAAAAAATCAAGAAAACTCAGCTCTTCGACCAAAGTGGGATCGAGCATGCCTTTGGATTTCAATTGTTGCGTGGCACCAGAAAACCCGGGCGAGATACCGTAGTTCAACTTGCCATTGGACTTGCATTAACCGTTGAGGAAACACAAAAACTCTTGGCACTTGCCGGTCATGCAAGGCTGTACCCACGGTTTGAACGTGACGCTGCCATTATTTTTTCAATAGAACGCAATTTAAGTTTTGTGGATCTACAACTTTTGCTTGAGGAAGTCGGCGTACCCGCCTTGGGTGACGGCAAGAAAAAACAAAAAAAGCAACCAAATGTCAATTAAACAGATAATAGTAGAAAATTAATCTCTAGTCAATTACATTTTTGTGAATTATATAATAATTTTTTTAAATAGTGAGCCGTGTGCTCACCTTTTTTTTGTTTTTTTTCAGTATTATAGATTTAGCTTTGTATAAAAAAAATATTCTAAGGGGGAATGATTATGTTCAAAATGAAAAAAATCACAGCATTTGTTCTAGCGGTTTGTATGTTGGCAACAGTTTCGCTCTTTCCGCAAATGGTAAGTGGCGAGGAAGAGCCACTCACTGAAGATCCTATCGAAATGTGGAAGGATGGTGGTGATTCTGCTCCTTATCTAAACCTTGCAGAAGCACTTGGGGCAATGAATGACCCAAGTGGCGGTTATTCGGTTAAATTTGTTTCTGACTATCCAGTTGAGGTTGGCATTGCCTTGCCGAATGTTGAATGGATTCGATTTGAAGTACCAGAGAACGTCAATCTCGACTTATCCAATCCGCTTGGTGCCCCGCAAAAAAATGCTGGCTTTGAGATTAGAGGTGGTACAATAACAGAAAGTGGTGGCTCAAATTTTATAATACCTGACGGTGGTATTGCTCTCTCGACTCCCCATTATGCTTGGTTTGATTGGAACGGCGACAAGTGGGAACAATCATTGGTTCATGCAAACTACCGCTCAAACGAGAATACGCTAGAATTGCAGTTTTATAAATCTTTTAATTTAACCACGGAAGAAGCACTTGCTGTATTTAATCCAAGTGAGAATATCAAAGATATCGAATTCATGAGCGACAATTACGTCATGAAACTAACATTTGAATCTACACCCGATGAAGGCGATACTTTGGTCTATGGGGACTATAAATTTAAGTTTTACTCTGATTGGTGCGAGTTTATTGATCCTAACAAAAAAGTAGAAATGTGGCGTGACGAAGACAACTCAATCCACAGTTTTTACCCCACGCTTGAAGCAGCCGTTGAGGCAGTAAAGGCTGACATAGATGATAATCCAAATGACAATAGCTATTCCATTGAATTGAGACAAGACACTACCTTGTCAGATAATATTTCATTGCCAGACAACAACCACACACGAATTTGCATCGACAATGATCTAACGTTCGATTTTGACAACTTCACAATAAGCGGTGGTGAAGCTGGTGCAAGATTTGAAATACGAAATGCTACTGTTAAGAATTTTCCCGATAATTTTAAATTTGCAAAAGAAACTAGCTCTCGAAGCAACATCAATCTCGATTGGGACACGTTAGACGATGTATGGAAACAACAGCTCCTTGGCGTTGAAACAAATGAAGATGACGATACATACTTAAAAATCAGCCTTGTTGAACAACTTAATTCAATAGGTGATGATGTAGACGTAATCAGTAGCTTTAGCCCAAATGACAATATTGAATCTGCATTAACTACTGATGGCGGAACTGCGGTAGCAATTAAATTCAAAGACCAACCTTATAATGATTTCAGGTTGAGATTTAATTATGAATCAGGCAATTACAAATATTATACACGTCCGATTTTTATGGAGTACCACTCCGTTCACAACAGTTGGAGCGTACCGTCTCCAGACAATGTCATTGAAATGAGAATTAATTTTGAAGGCTCTGAACAAACAAAATATTTTAAAACATTTGAAGAAGCCATTACAGCAGCAGCAAGCTATGATGGTGATGTAGGTATTACAGTAAAGAATGATTACCAATTACAAGAAGATATTCTCACACCTGCTAGAGCTATCAATATTGATATAAACGACGGTGTAATTTTTGACTTTAACGGCAAAAAAATAACGTCTGGTGATTCGGGTTGTGGAATCGTCGTACGCAATGCAACCGTGATAAACGCTAGTGCGATGCCTTTTGTGAATGCAAAGCCAGACACCCATTCAACCTTTGGCTATAAACATTCCGAATATCAATGGGATCACTTCAACAATAAGTTTGTGCAACATCTGGTTATTCCTTGGTTAGATGAGGTAAGTAAGCATCTACTCATCTCTCTTTGTGAAGAACTTAAAGGTGCTGACAGCAATCCATTAAGTTCTGGAGCAGATATTAAAAGCTCTTTTACAAAAGTGAAAGGTGACCTTACAATTAACTCCGCCACATATATGAAGAGCGGCAACGGATTGCCTTATGTTGATATTGACTTTGGTAACACTCCATATTCAAATGGCAGCGTTATCAAATTTGAGTACACCAATGTCTCATACACCTACAATCCAACGCCAGAGTATGTGATTGGTTTTACTTTTAATGAAAAAGACAAACGTTGGGATATGGCAACACAAGGCGAAATACTGAACAAACCTGTTATCCTTTACCCAGACGGAAGAGATATTTTGGAGCGAGGCACTTGGTTTGACACGTTAGAAGAAGCACTGGTGTCTTATGCAGAACTAACGCCTGACCCTGATATTTACGATGAGTATGGCGGCCCAAGCCTCCATGTTTATGGCGAGATAACCTTAACAAAAGATGCTGACTTGTCTGGCTTGTACGTTTCTTTAAGAAGTGGTTCCAAAATCAATTTAGGTAACTACAAATTTTTTGTTGTGCCAGACGCAGGTGGATTTATAGACACAGAAGATAATGTGACCATAACAACAACAAACGATGGCGCAAACTTAAACTTTTCAAATGCCTTTGACAAAGGTAAGTTTCCAATCGACTGTGCTATTTATGAATGGAGCCAACGCAACGGAGGAATTTGGCTTCAAGCGCCTTTCCAACCTTTCGTTAATCACTTCGACGACGATGGCATTGGTACGTTTAACATCAATTGTGCATTTGTTTTACAAGACGACGATGGCAAGCAATACTCAACTGGTGGTGCTCTGACTCCTATTGAGTCACAATTTAAGAGCAGCATTAACACAGATATTATAGATACAGCAAATTTCAATATGCACGGCTATGTTCCTAACATCATAATCAAATTTAAAGAAAAACCGCAAGACGGCGAAATACTTACGTTTACAAATAAAGCTCTTGGCGAACAACGTGCTTCTTTTAAATTCAGCACAGTGGCCACCTTTGACGAGGGCTGGTGGAAACCAGTTGTGGGTGCAATTGATATGGACTTGGACAACTGGACAGATTATGCATGGGCAAAAGACGCTGTACAACAACTTTCGGCTGTGGGCATTGTTAAAAGCGGAGACGGAAAATTCAAACCAGGCGATACACATCAAAGAAACATGATGGGCAAATGGCTGCGTGATGCTGAATTTGTAAAAGACCAAGCGGCGGCACAGCAAAAATATTTTAATACCAGTGAAAACGATACCTCACCTGTAACCCGTGGAGATATGGCTTTTATTTTGGCTGACCTCATGAATTTAAAATGGGATTCTACCACCGACACAATCATCGAATTTAGCGACTATGGTGCTTTGGACGCTGACCACCAACAAGCGATAACCATGTGTGTAAACGCTGGGTTAATGCCTGGCTATGGCAACGGTGCGTTTGGCTGTGCCGTGCCAGTCAAAAATGCAGAGGTTGCCGTTTTGTTAAAACGTGCCGTTGATGCAAACGGCGGCATGGGTTGCAAGCAATTTGCAAAAATGAAGCCAGGCGACTGGTATTTTACTTCCTTGCTTGCCTGCCATATGGGTGGTGCATTTAAGTATAACGAATCAGGTGAATATAAAAAAATAATCGAAAGCAGAGATACCGATCCAATGGATGTTATGTCTGAAGCAACTTATAACAAAATCATTGGTAAAGACAGAATGGTTACAACACCAGAAGCTGAGGACATCCATCAAGCTCCTATTACATTTAGAGTGTATAACGATGATGCAACCTTCAAGAATTATGACCAACTTACTGACAAGACCATTGCTGGTATCGCGGTTGAGCTTGCACCAAAGCTTTTAGGCGGCCGTGTAGCAGGACAACTGTATCGTGACGTTACAAAGGATGACTGGTTCTACGACGGCGTAACTTATGTTGCAGTTAATGAAATTGATTTTGGGCCACTGAGGTACCAGTACCAAGATTATCAACCTAACAGCAAACCAACCGTTGTTGGCTTCAATGATATTTTTAAAGAGAGCTTGGGTAATTATGTTACAGACGGCACTTTGCCAGACGAATCAGACCCTACTCGCTCTGTTACCCGTGAGGAACTTGCATTTGTCGTGGCAAACTTCTTTGATGACTTTAAAGACAGTATGAATCTTTCGATACTTGATAAGTTCAACGATAAAAATGACATTGGCAAACAATCACCTAGCAAAGCACAGGGTTATAAAGCAGCGATGGCATACCTCGTTTCTGCTGGAATCTTAAACGGAACCGCCGATGGCAAATTAAATCCACAAGGCGAAGTAACAAGAGCCGAGGTGGCTGTGTGCATCGCACGTGCATTAATCGGAATCGACGAAACCAAAATGTTTGATTACGGCGTAGCAGTTAAAAAATTGTCGGAGTAACTCCATGATACGAACAAGAAGGAGAGTGTAACATGCTAAAAAGAATATTCTCAGTTTTCCTTGGTGTTGCCTTGATAGGTACTTTATCCACACAAACCGCTTTCGCAACCACAACAGAAAAGACCATGACGCTTGATGAAAACTGGCGGCTCTCAAGTGTGCTTGATTTAAGCGTAGACACCATAGTGACAATCGACGGCAAAGGTCAGTTCGAGATTTTTGAAATGACTGATGCCGCGAAGTTTACAAACACAGGTCTTGGAAAAGTCACACTCAAAGACACCAATCTGTATTCTTTCAATATTCCCTCGGCAAATTCGCTGGGGGAGCTTTCAGAAAAATTTAGGGCAGCGGCTTTGGCACTCGGCACTGTTTCTGTAACAGGGGAAACCGCTTTTGCCAAAACATATCTGCTCACAAAAGCGACGCAAGCCGTGAATAGCAGCAGTTACGCCGTTGAGATTTCAACTTTCGTATATGATGCAACAACAAAGGTGTGGAGCGGTCAACTGGAAGTTACTCATAACGGCAACAAAGCAATAAAGACCAACGCAACTGGTAGTTTAACCATCACGCCTCCTACAGTGGTTGTTGGCGGTGGCGGTGGCGGCGGTGGAGGTGGCAATACGCCCACTCCAACTGCGGCACCAACACCATCTTCTGCCCCAAGCACCGCTGCAGTCAATTCTCATGTGGCTGTGATTGAAACCAAAGTGGTTACGGAAGTAAAGGACGGCATCGCCACCGCAAACGTGAAGCCTGCAGACGTGGCACAAGCAATTACTGCTGCACAAGAAACCTTAGCAAAAGACAGCACACAGGTCATTGCCATCGAACTTTCAGTAAATGTTCCAGAGACAGCAAAATCCTCTGAAATATCTGTCGGTGCAGAAGTGCTTGCGTCCATTGATAAGTTGCCGCACACAGAAATTATTTTCAATTTAGGCACAACAGGAACCTTTACCATTGATAAAGATATAATCAATACGCTAACCCATGCTGCAAATGATTCGGGTTTGCCAATTAAGCTTGTATCCGAAAAAATCGAAACTACAACGCTTTCGCAAACGGTACGTGAAGCGGTCGGCGACTCCCCTGTTTTTGATTTTGGCATAACAGTTGGCAACAAATCTATTTCTGAACTGGGTGGCAAAATAAATATTTCGATTCCATTTAATTTGGGACAAAAAAATCCTGATGCGATGTCCGTGTTTTATATTTCGCCAAACGGAAAACTTTCTTACGTAATGGGAAAATATTCGGCTACAGAAAAAGCAATGAAAATGGAGACTTCGCATTTCTCGCAATACGCTTTGCGTTATAATCCACAAACCTTTAACGATATGGGTGCGAGCTATGCCAAACCTGCCGTCGATTTTCTTTCGGCAAGAGAAATTACAACAGGTGTGGGAGACAGAAACTTTGCCCCAACGTCAAAAATTAAGCGTGCGGAATTTTTGGTTATGCTCATGCGTGCGTATGCCATTGATGTAAGCGCGGCTCCTACTGATAATTTTGCTGATTCGCTCAACAGTTATTATTCGCCTTACTTGGCTGTTGCCAAACAAATGGGACTCTCAACTGGCGTGGATGGTGTAAACTTTAATCCACAGCAAGAAATATCTCGTGAACAAATGTTTACGCTTGTTTACAGGGTTCTTGATAAATTGGGAAAACTTCCAAAGGCACCAGCGGCATCACCGAGCTTTGCAAGCTTTGCGGATTCCCAAAAAGTTGGTGCGACTTATCAAAACGAAATTAAAACCCTTGTGGAGCGTGGCGTTGTGCAAGGAAGCGGCGGATATATTTATCCAAAAGATTCCGCACAAAGGCAAGAGATGGCACAAATTATTTATAACCTGTTAAAATAACACTTGTACTATATACACAAAAACGCACCTCTCGTTTTGTGGATAATATACATTTGCGTCTGGTAACAAATGGTGTACAATTAGCAGTAAGATACCAATATCGTATACTTAAATTTTGCGACTTACAAAGTATAACTTTGTAAGTCGTTTTTACAATCTTGACATCGAAAGAAAACGAGGTGTTTTCCTTGCTCTTAATTGCTCATGCACTGATTAATTGTATTGTTATGGCAACCATGGCTTTTTTGATATACAAATCACGGAAGCGACCCGACGTAACGGCGAGCAAAGAACTGTCCCTTCTGTTATTGGCGGGGCTTGTTGCGGAATTCTTTAGCACGTTGTGCTTGGTTCAAGGCAGCCCGCCCCTCAAATTTTATTTAAACGAGGCTCGTTTCTTTGGCCTCGCATTTATTGCCCCCGCGACTCTTTTGTTTACGCTTCGGTTGCTCGGCAAAAAATTTGGAGACAGCAAGAGAAATGTTGCTTTCATTCTTGTCATACCAGTGGCATGCCTGATCGCAATCTGGACAAATCCATTTTTTCATTTGTTCCGAAAAGGGATGCATCTAAATTATTTTCACGGCATTTCCTATGTATACGGCGATCAAGCTCCTTTTTTTTGGGTTGAAATGCTATACAACTATATTTTGATTGTTTGTTCGGTTTGCATTATGTTCTTTGAACAGTATAAAAAACCAGCCATGTATCGTGGTCAAATTAATGTCCTGATTTTTAGTATGCTCCTCACGATGCTCTTTAATGTGTTTATTATTCTTCGCATTATTCCGGATTATGCGGACTTTTCAACCAGTGCATTTGTCTTTGCTGCCTTTTGTTTATACTGGGGATTGTTCCACTACAAGCCTGTGAGCATGACCAATCAGGCGAAGGACTTAGCACTTTCCTCCATTGACAATGTAATCTTAATATTTGATTACAAAGGCATTTTAATCGAACACAATAACAGTGCAAAACAATTGTTTTCACTTGGCGAGCATCTTAATAATAAAGTCACGGTGGACGACTTCTTGCAAAACATACTACACACGACAAAAACTTCTACAGAAAATTTAAGCGGCATACAAGTTCAGTTTCAAAAAAATTATTACGACGTAGACGATAAAAGTATTTATGATAAAAACGGAAAATTTGCGGGACGTGTGCTTGTGTTTAACGACATAACCAAACTGAAAAGCTCGCTGTTTGCTATAGAGGCGATCGCCAACAACGATTATTTAACAGGGCTAAAAAATCGTCACTCGTTTTATGCCAAGCTTCGTGAGATGGACAAATCAGAACGAGTTCCGCTTGTGATTGCCTATGGAAATGTTCGCAACATGAAAGTACTCAATGAAGTTTTTGGCACTGTCTTTGGCGATGAAGTTCTCAAGAAAATTGCGGTTAAGCTACGAGAAGTCTGCGGCAGTTCCGATATTTGTGCTAGAATCAACGGCGATGAATTTGCTCTTGTTTTCGATTCTAAAACAGAAAATGACGTGCATATTTTGTTAAGCCGAGTTGTATGCGAACTCGAAAACCCAAGCCAGCACGACACCCACGCAGAACAGAGCGTTCCGATTAAATTTGTATACGGAACCGCTTCAAAATTACAGGCACGTGAAAACATTGATGCTGTCTTGCAAAATGCAAGTGACGAGATGAACAAAAATAGGCTGCTCGATGAAAAAAGCACCACAAGCACAAGCGTTTTACATATTAAGCGAATCATGGAGAGCCGTGGCGTTTATTCTGGTGCCAACGAAGACGAAATCAATGATTTATGTATTCGCCTTGCCAAAGCTTGTGGCTTAACATCTGACACTGAATATGAAAGAATTAAAATTTTTACCATGATGCACAATGTAGGCAACTTGTCCGTGCCTGAAAATATTTCTAAAAAGACTGGCAGCCTCACAAACAACGAGTGGGAAATTATGAAGTTGCATACCGTAAAGGGATACAGGATTGCTCTGTCTATGCCTGTTCTTGGAACAATTGCCAATGAAATTTTGTGCCACCATGAACGTTATGACGGCTTTGGTTATCCAAACCGTATGAAAGGCGATGAGATTCCTATTCTTGTGCGAATCTTTACGATTGTGGAGTATTACGTGCGGCACAAAGACCGTGAAAGTGCTCTTGTTGAGATGCAAGGTTTGGCGAATGCACAGTTTGACCCTAAATTGATGGAGAAGTTTTTAGAGATTATCTTTGCATCAACAATTTGATTTTCTGGCATACACTCTATAGACGCAAAATTGAGGGTGATTTTTATGTCCGACAAAGCCGCCTTATACCTTAGGTTATCCAAGGAAGATGAAAATTCTGGCTCAAATGAATCCGAGAGTATCCAAAACCAAAAGCTTCTCCTTGTGGACTATGCCATTGCACAGGGCTGGCAAATTTACAAAATATATTCCGACGACGACTATTCGGGGCTTGATGCAAATCGCCCCGAATTTTTAAAAATGATTAACGATGCCTCGCTTGGCAAGTTTAACGTGATTTTATGCAAGACTATTTCACGCTTCACAAGGGACATGGAACTTGTAGAAAAATATATTCATGGCAAGTTTGTGGAATGGGGCATTCGGTTTATCGGCGTTGTTGATAACACCGACACAAATATTCGTGGCGGAAAAAAAGCCCGACAGATTTATGGTCTAGTCAAGAGTAGCTTTTATTAAGGAAGGGTGCTCCATTTTAAACGTAATTTTTATTTGGCGAATGGTTTGACCTTCTCGGGTCGTGCGTTCGCCAATTTCTATTTGTTTCACAAGTGAAATGAAATCAGCCATTTGGAATACAAACTCTGGGTGCATTTTATTTTCTAAATTTTTTGCCAGTTTGATTGCAAGTTCCTGACAAGTTTTTTCAGTTTCCATTTGCTTGGTTGCATACTGTTCAAGTAACCCCCTAAACAAATTTTCTGGAAGCAACTGATTGTGGTAGTCCTCATAAATTTTAGGAACCATCTTTTTTATTTTTTGCAATTTTAAATTTGCATTTTCCAATTGAAATTGATAGGACGCTTGAAGCCTATTGTGATCCTCTCCAAGTCTTTGGTTTATTCTATTTTTGTCTAACCTTACCTTTTTGGTTTCCACCTGCAAAGTTTCAGTCACAATTTTTAGCAGTGCATTCTCATAAATAATATGAGGGCTACAAAAAGCTTTTCCCTGCTTGCTATACCCCGAACAAATAAAAGACGAGTACCTATAAGCCTCGCCACTTTTTAAAACACCGTTTTCAGTTTGGTTTCTCATGGTTCGCCCACAACTTCCGCATTTTAGTAAACCCGAAAATAAACTGACTTCTCCATTTTTTTTCTTGCGTGTTCGCAACTTGCTGTCCGCAATTTCTTGCACCCTTTTCCATAGCTCTTCGCTGATAATCGGTTCGTGCGTGTTCAGGACTCTTACCCATTCACTCACTGGCTTTTTTGTGAGCTTGCGTGTCTTATAAGTTTTTGTTCCCTTTTTCATTTGAACCATGTTGCCCCGATAAACTTCATTTTTAAGCATTTGACTGATCGTGCTTACGTTCCACTCGGTCTCAATATTTGACTTTCTTTTGGTTTGATAATAATAGCTTCTGGGCGAAATAATTTTTTGTTCATTTAAACAATTTGCAATCTCGGTGTAGCTTGCTCCGCTTGCTCGCAGCTCAAATATTTTTATGACAACACCTTTTGTTTGCTCGTCGATGATTAATTTATATTTATCACTTGAGCTTTTTTTGTAGCCATACGCCGCATATGTCCCTAAGAACTTTCCGCTTGTAGCCAGCATTTTCTTTACCGCTTTTACCTTTTTACTCGTTTCCCTTGAGTAATGTTCATTAAACCAGTTTCGAAACGCCAAGAGATCATCTATTTGCTCCGTTATGGAAATTAACTTGCAGCCATGTGACGGAAAAAATACTTCGGCGAGGTTTCCCACTTCTAAATAATTTCGCCCAAGTCGTGATAAGTCTTTTACCAACACAATATTGATTTTTCCGCTTACCACATCTGCAAGCATCTGTTTGAGTGCGGGGCGGTCTTGGTTTGTCCCCGAGAAGCCATCGTCTATGTATGTGTGAACTACGGAGAATTCATGCTCACTTGCATATTGATGCAATAGATTTTTTTGGTTGGTAATGCTCTCTGATTCAAGATTTATGCTGCCGTCGTCTTTGGATAATCGCACGTAAATTGCGGCTTTGTGTTCCATGTACGCACCCCTACCCTAGCTGTTGCCCTTTGTTTCTGCGATCGCCTTTCGCACGGCAAGTTCTTCGATTGCCTCGCTTAAAGAAATTTCGTTCAAGTACACGCTCGTGACCTCATAAGTCGTCTTCCCAATTTTTATTTCTTTTGTTACTTCGAATGGTAATTCCTTCGAACTCATTCTTTGCTCCATACACTCACCTCAAAATATTGTATGAGCCGCAAAATTTTTATATGACTTCTGACATTTATGGAACTTTTCACTTTTTTTAACGTTTATTTAAATAGTAACACTCCTCTTCTAAGAGATGAACGCAATTGGTTCGTCTCTTTTTTTGTGGCAAATCCACCCTTCTTTAAATTTTGCTTATCAATGAATGGTATTGTGAGGATTTATCAAACAACATTTGTGCCGTTTTTAAAAAGAAAATGGAAGACGGACAATTCATTGGCTCTTTTGCGGCATATGGCTATAAAAAATCTTTGCACGACAAGCATAAACTTGAGATTGACAGGGATGCAGCCATGGTTGTTCGGCAAATATTTGCACTGTGTGCCGAGGGAATTGGGAGCACCGAGATTGCAAAAGCCCTTACCAGTCAAAACATCCCCACTCCGACACTTCACAAACAAAACAACGGCTTAAATTTTAAAAACCCGAGTGCAGAAAAATATGGCACTTGGTCTGGCAACACGATTAAAAAGATTTTGCGAAACAAAATATATATTGGGGAGCTTGCACAAGGGAAAGAGCATAAATTAAGTTACAAGAGTTCAAAAATTTTGAAGATACCTGAATCAGAATGGATTGTCATAAAAAATAATCATGAGCCGATTATCGATGAACAGCTTTTTATTCTTGCGTCGGAAAAAATGACGGCAAGGCGAAAGCTCAAAACCCCAAGCGCTTCGCCAAAGAAAATTTACCCCTTGTTTGGAAAAATAAAATGTTCCGATTGTGGCATCGCCATGCAAATTGGTGGAAAGACTCAGGATTCAGAAGTGAAATATCTTCGCTGTGGGCTTGCGAGTAAAACGAATGGCAAG